>NZ_JBIQNC010000003.1:64373-90285 GCF_044462705.1 Xenophilus sp. | reverse complement strand
CGACTCGAACGGCCTGTGCGCTGCCTGCGTTTCGAGTTGTTCAGACCTTCCTTAGGGTAGCGGATGTCGCTGATGGGTCGGAAGCCGTCATCTTCTCTGGCTAATAGAGATCTGAATTCAGTCTGAAACGGCCAATCGCCGTAGATCGAATTCATGGAGTTCAAGCAGTCTTCATCATGCTGCTGCACCGCGTTCTCCCATAGTTCGCGCAACCCCAGAATGAGGCCGAGCCATCCTTCTTCTGCCGCAGCACCATCTTCACCCCGCACTTCACGCACGTCGGCTTCCAGTACTCGCCTTCGTAGGCGGTATGAAGCAATGCACGTTGTTGTTCCGCCGTGCGCCCCCCGATCAGGCGGAGCAGACCGTTCCGGTCCTGTGCGTTGATGCGATTGGCGCGCGCGAAGTCCAGCGCGTCATTCGAGAAACTGGAACTCGTCGCAAAGGTGCCATACGTGAGGTCGTGCGACCTGAGCACGCCATAGAACTCGCGCACCTCCTTCACACCCACCACGCGCTTCTTCCAGTGCTTGCACTGCACGATCACCGGCTTGTCGCTGTGGGCGGACCAGAGCCAGATGTCCACGCCGCCATCGGCACCGTGTGATTGGCTTTCCGCGCGCATGCCGCTCTGCGCGAAGAGGGCTTCGCACACGGCCTCGAAGCGGCGCCATTCGATCTGGTCGAAGACCTTGCCGCTCCACACGTGCTCCGGCGGCTCGGCCGGCGCATCCGCGCGGGGCTCGCTACGTCGTGGTGGCTGCTGGCGTCGTACTTTGGCCGGCCGCGACTCCGCATCGAGTACCGCGCCGATGACCTCTCGCCATCCCATCTCCTGCCTCCTTCTTCGAATCTGCAGGGTAAATGTAAGTTGACGTTACAGATCGAACCAGTAGACGTTGGTATTCAAATTTCCGTCCTGCCGCGTCAGGACGGGACTTTTTTGGCGAGAGCCAGCCGCATGCGGCGCTACGCCGTGGCTGTGTCGTCGGTGCTGTCCAGGGCGGCCAATCGCTCCTGCGCCTTGGCGTAGGCCGGCGCCGTGCCGATGCTCAGCCGGGCGCGCGCGGCCTCCAGCGGTTCGTTCAGCAGCACGTCGTAGTCCTCGCCCAGCAGCCACGCCGCGCGCCGGCCACGCCGCCAACCTTCGAGTACAGCGCGGGCGAAGGTGGTGCTGCGCGACACGCGCAGGCTCTTCAGCGCGGCGGCGCCGGCGATGAAGGCCCAGCCCAGCCCCCTGGTCTGCGCATAGCTGAAGGCGACCAGCGCGGCTTCGCCCAGCGGCTCGTCGGCCTGGTAGCCGGTGAGCACATGCCAGATGTCGTGCACGTCGCGGATGCGGCGAGCCATCCAGGCGTGCGGATGCTCCACCAGCGGGCGGCCCTCGGGGTTGGAGACGTCGGCCAGGCCGGCGGCGGAGTAGCCGGTCTGTTCCAGGAAGACGCGGTACGCGGCGCCGACGGTGCCGGGCGCGAAGCCGGCGATGTAGGCGGGGTCGGAAAAGCGCTCGGCCAGTTCGACGCGGCGATACGCCTGCTTCGGGCCGCCCTCGGCGCGCATCAGGCGGTCGAAGTTGATGGGCGCCGAGGGGCCGTTGAGCGACTGCATGATGACGAAGACCTGCGCCGTGTCGTTGGGGTCGCGCAGCAGCGCGCGCATGGCGCGGAAGGCGGCGGGCAGGTCGCGCTTGTAGGGGTGGGGCTTGGCGTCGGCGGCGGCGGTCATGGGGCGCGGTTCCGTGGGCTGGCTGGCGGGCAGGAAGACAAGAAGGAGGCCGCGGGGCGGCGGCCGGTTCCATCTTCCCAGAACGCGCGCCAACCCTGTGTCGGCCGGCCGACTTAAGCGGTAGAAACCGGGGGATGCCTCCCTGGTTGGACTCGCCCGCCGAACGGCTGCAGGTGCTGGGCGCGAGCCCCTGGTTCGCCCACCTGCCGCCCCAGTTGTCGCAATGGATCGCCGAGAACGTGCGCCCGCACGAGCTGGCGGCGGGCGCGCGGCTGTTCGTGCGCGGCGATGCGCCGGACGGGATGCACTTCGTCGTCAGCGGCGCGGTGCGCGTGGGCAGCCTGGCGCAGGACGGGCGCGAGTCGCTGCTGATGGTGGCCCGCGCGCCGCAGTGGTTCGGCGAGGCGGGCCTGTTCGACGGCGCGCCGCGCGCGCACGACGCCTGGGCCGCGCACGAGAGCCGGCTGCTGCACTTGCCGCAGGCCGAAACGCTGGCCTTCCTGGGCCGCTACCCGCAGCACTGGAAGTCCTTCGGCCGGCTGCTGGCGCATTCGCTGCGGCTGGCGCTGGGTGCGCTGGAAGGCCATGCGCTGCTGTCGCCGGCGCGGCGCCTGGCGCAGCGGCTGGTGGCGATGGCGTACGGCTACGCGGCCTGGCGGGGGCCGTACCAGCGCCTCATCAGCGTGCAGCAGGACGACCTGGGCACGATGCTGTCGATGTCGCGCCAGACGATCAACCAGCTTCTCAAGGAGTTCGAGGCCCAGGGCTACCTGCGCACAGCGCGCGGCGCCATCGAGGTGACGGACATGGCGCGGTTCAGGGAGTTCGCGCAGCGCTGAGTGCCGCTGCGCTCTCCCCGCAGCGGCGCTCAGGCCGCCGGCGCCACGCGCTTCCAGGCTTCGTAGAGGTCTTCGTCGTCCTTGTCGCGGGCGGGCAGGCCGTGCAGCTTCATCTCGCGCTGCTCCGGCGGGCGGGCGATCTCGACGTAGCCGCGCTCGGCCGAGAGGTCGTAGGGCGCGCCGTCCTCGTTGGAGTAGGCGTAGTAGACCTCGCTCACGCCGGCCAGGTACATGGCCGTGAGGCACATGGGGCAGGGGTAGCCGCTGGCGTACACGGTGGTGCCCGTGAGGTCGGTGGTGCCCAGCGCCTTGGCTGCGGCGCGCACGGCCTGCATCTCGGCGTGGGCCGAGGGGTCGCACAGCGCATCGACTTCGTTGACGGCGGTGGCGATCACCTCGCCGCCGCGCGCGATCACGGCGCCGAAGGGCCAGGTCCTGCGCTCGCGCACGTTGCGCATCGCGGCGCGGATGGCGTCGACGAGGTATTTCTCTGCGTTGGGATCGGGGTGGGTCATCGGTCGGGGTCTCCTGCGGTCAGCTGCCGCGGTAGGTGGAAAAGAACCAGGGCGCGCACAGCATGGGCACGTGGTAGTGCTGCTTGGCGTCGAAGATGGAGAAGCGTACCGGCACCACGTCCGAGAGGCCGTCGGAGGCCTTGAAGTGGTCGCCGACGTGGAAGCGCAGCTCGAAGTGGCCGGTGCGCGCGTCCTTGCCCGCGAGCATGGGCGCATTGGTGCGGCCGTCGGCGTTGGTGCGGGTGGTGTTCATGCGCGTGGGCGGGTTGGTCGCCACGTCGTAGAGGTCGACCTGCAGGCCGGCCAGCGGGCGGCCGTTGGTGATGTTGAGCACGTGCGTCGTGATGCCGGTCATGGCGGTTCCTTTCGTGAGTGCGAGGAGAAAGAAGGAGGCGGGCGAGGGCGCTCAGCTACCGCGCGAGTAGGTGTAGCTCCACGGGCCGAACTGGATCGGCAGGTGGATGCGCTCGGCGGTGTTGGCCACGCGGATGCGCACCGGCAGCTTGGTCAGGAAGGGCGGCGTGGGCAGCCTGGCCTGCTTGCCGGCGAAGTAGTCGTCCACGTGCAGCAGCAGTTCGTAGTCGCCGGCCTGGTAGGTCTCGCCGATCAGCAGCGGATCGTCGGAGCGCCCGTTGGCGTTGACGACGATGCTGCGCAGCAGCTTGTACTGGCTGCCTTCCAGCTTCGAGAAATCGATGCGCAGGCCGGTGGCCGCCGCGCCGTGGAAGGTGTCGAGCGCATGCACCGTCAGCCGCGGGCTCACGCCGTGCAGCACGATCGGGCCGCTGGCCTGCGCCGGGCCGGCCGGTTTGGCTGCCTGCGCCAGCGCGCCGTGCGGCGCCAGCGCCGCCGCGCCCAGGGCCAGCCCCGAGAGCGCGAACTGCCTGCGCGCGGGGCGGGATACGACTTGATTTGGCATGGTTGTCTCCGAGTTGTGATGCGGATCTGCGTTCGATCGGTCGCCACCGTTCGGGCCGGGCTCGTCGAAGCCGGGCGCGGCGCTTCGACAGGCTCAGCGTGAACGGTCGGCGGCGATTGAGCGCGTCTCCTTCATGTGCCCGCTGGGGGCGTGGAACGCCGGGCCGGCACCCGCAGGCGCGGCCGGCACGAAACCTGGGATGGGGGCAGCGGGGCTAGCCGCCGACCAGCGCGTCGATGCGCCCGCGGGTGATGAGCCCGATCTGCTCGAGCGCGGCGCGGCGCTCGACGTCCGTGCTGCCCGCGGCGCGCGCACGCAGCGCCTCGAAGATCTGCTGCCGGGTGTGGCGGCGCACGGCGATGATGAAGGGGAAGCCGTGGCGCTCGCGGTAGACGCGGTTCAGGCGCTGCATCTCGTCCAGCTCCTCGCGGCTGAGCGCGTCCAGCCCGGCGCTGCTCTGCTCGCCGGTGGATTCGGCGGTCATCGTGCCGGCCTGCGCCTCGCGGCCGGCCAGCTCCGGGTGGCCGCGCAGGAAGGCGAGCCGGCGTTCCTCGGGCGCCTGGCGCACCACGTCGAGCATCGCGGCGTGCAGCGCGTCGACGCTGGCGAAGGGCCGGCGCGACCAGGCGGCCTGCGCGATCCAGGACGCGTTCTCGAAGGTGGGGCCGACGGCGGCGACGAAGGCGTCGCGGTCCATGGCGTTGAGGGCGGCCAGGTCCAGGCGGGTGGCGGTGATGGCGGTCATCGAGCGGTGTTCTTCGGTGAAGGTGGGTCGCAGGGCGGCGGCTCAGTGCGCCGGCACGGTGGCGCCTGCCGGCTGCTTGCGGAAGGAGGGCACGCAGGCCAGGATCAGCAGCGTGGCGCAGATCTCCACCGCCGCCACCACGTACAGGCCGGGTGCCAGGCTGCCGGTGTGGGTCTTGATCAGGCCGAGCATCCAGGGGGCGCCGAAGCCGGCCAGGTTGGCGATGGAGTTGATCAGCGCCACGCCGCCGGCCGCGGCCGTGCCGGCCAGGAAGCGGTTGGGCATCTGCCAGAACACCGGAATGGCGCTCATGGTGCCGACGATGGCCAGGGTCAGCCCCAGCAGCACCGCCAGCGCGCTGTGGCCGAGGAAGAGGGCGACGACCACCAGCGAGACGGCGCCCAGCGCGGCCGCCAGGCCGCAGTGCCAGCGCGATTCCTGGTGGCGGTCGGAGTGGAAGCCGTTCCAGATCATCCCGGCCGCGCCGCACAGGTAGGCGGCGGCCATGATCCAGCCGACCGAGGCCGGGTTGGTGAAGCCGACTTCCTTGACCAGCGTGGGGCCGTAGAAGGTGAGCGAGGAGTTGGCCGCGATGACGCAGAAGAAGATGAGGATCAGCAGCCAGATGCGCCCGCTCTTGAGCGAGGCCAGCATGCTGTGCTCGCGGTGGCCCTGCGCACGGCCGTCGCGCTCCAGGTCTTCGTGCACCAGTTGGCGCTCGCGGGCCGTGAGCCAGTTCGCCTGCTCGGGCTTGTCGGTCAGGTAGAAGTAGGTCACGAAGCCGGCGATCACCGAGGGGATGCCCTCGATCAGCAGCACCCACTGCCAGCCCGACCAGCCGTTGACGCCGTGCATGCCGTTCATGATGGTGCCCGCCAGCGGCCCGCCGATCACCCCGGCGAAGGCCGAGGCCGACATGAACATGCCGAAGGCCTTGGCCCGCCGGTCGCCCGGGAACCAGTAGGTGAGGTACAGGATGATGCCGGGGTAGAAGCCGGCCTCGAACACGCCCAGCAGGAAGCGCAGGAAATAGAACATCTCCGGCGTCCGCACGAACATCGTGGCGATGGACGTGAGGCCCCAGCCGATGGTGATGCGCATGATCGTCTTCTTGGCGCCGATCTTCTGCAGCAGCAGGTTGCTGGGCACCTCGAAGAAGAAGTAGCCGAGGAAGAAGATGCCGGCGCCCAGGCCGTACACCGCCTCGCTCCACTTCAGCTCGTCGAGCATGGTGAGCTTGATGAAGCCGATGTTGACGCGGTCGATCCACGCCAGCACCCACAGCAGCATGAGGAAGGGGATGAGGCGCCAGATGATCTTGCGGTAGACGCCGTCCAGCTCGGTGGCGGCGGACGGCTCGCGCCGGGGGGCGGCTGCGGCTTGTGAGGTCATGGGTTGTCTCCTGGGTGTCGTTCTGGGCGGGGCGTCCGGTGCCGGGGGCGGGCGGGCGCCGTCGCCGCTGCGGCGCAATGTAGGCAGAATCGGCCGCCCCGGCGCGCGGCTTCCATAATGTTCGGCATAACGGTTTGTGATGCCCCGCGCGTCCCCCGAGCCACAGCGCCTGCCGCCATGTCCCGCGTCCGCGACCCGATCGACACCTACCTGCTGCGCGTGCTGGTCGCGCTGGTGGCCGAGCGCAGCGTCTCGCGCGCCGCGGTGCGGATGAACCAGACGCAGCCTGCCATCAGCGCCGCCCTGCGCCGCCTGCGCGAGGCCTTCGCCGACCCCATCCTGGTGCGCGAGCGCAGCGGCATGGTGCCCACCGAGCGCGCGCTGCAACTGCGCGACCGGGCGCGCGGCGCGCTGTCGGAGATCGACCGCATGCTGGCCGGGCCGGAGCAGTTCGAGCCGGCCTCCAGCTCGATGACCTTCACCGTGGCCTCGCCCGACTACCTGGCGGCCAGCTTCATGGCGGACGTGGTGGCGCGCTTCCGCGTCGAGGCGCCGCAGGCGCGGCTGGTGGTGCACCCGCTGAACGCCGGCTACGACTACGAGCGCGCGCTGGCGCAGGGCGAAGTGGACGTCGTCATCGGCAACTGGCCGGAGCCGCCGGAGCGGCTGCACCTGTCGCTGCTGCTGGAGGACGAGCTGGTGTGCCTGATGAGCCGGCGCAACCCGCTGGCCGCGCCGGGCGCGCTGACGCTGGCGCGCTACCTCACGGCCGCGCACGTGGTGCCGGTGCCGCTGGCCGTCTCGCAGCGCGCCGTGGTCGAGACGCACCTGGCCGGGCTGCGCCTCGCGCGCGACGCGCGCATCGTGGTGCCGTACTTCACCGTGGCGCCGCACCTGCTGGTCGACAGCGACCTGGTGTTCACCACCGCGCGCCACTTCGCCATGCAGTTCGTGCGCACGCTGCCGCTGGTGGCGGTGCCGGCGCCCGAAGGCTTTCCGCGCATGCGCTTCTACCAGCTATGGCACGACCGCTCGCAGCACCAGGCCGCGCACCGCTGGCTGCGCGGGCTGCTGGCGGAGGTGGCGGCCAAGATGATCGGGCGCGACGCGGCCTGAGCCCGTGGCTTCCCGCGCTGGTCCCTAGCGGCCGAGCGCGGCGACGACCGCGTCGCCCATCTCCTGCGTCCCCACCCGCGTGCAGCCGGGCTGGAAGATGTCGCCGGTGCGCAGGCCGTCGGCCAGCACCCGGCGCACGGCCCGTTCCACGCGGTCGGCATCGTCGCCGCGGCCGAAGCTTTGGCGCAGCATCATGGCCATGGAGAGGATGGAGGCCAGCGGGTTGGCCAGGTTCTTCCCGGCGATGTCGGGCGCGGTGCCGTGCACCGGCTCGTACAGGCCGAAGCTGCCGCTCGCCATCGAGGCCGAGGGCAGCATGCCGATGGAGCCGGTGAGCATGGCGGCGGCGTCAGACAGGATGTCGCCGAAGATGTTGCCGGTGACGATGACGTCGAACTGCTTCGGCGCGCGCATGAGCTGCATGGCGGCGGCATCGACGAACAGGTGGGTCAGCTCGACGTCGGGGTACTCGGCGCCCACGCGCGTGACGGTCTCGCGCCACAGCTGCATCACCTCGAGCACGTTGGCCTTGTCGACCGAGCACAGCCTGCGCCTGCGCGCGCGGGCGGTGCGGAAGGCGACGTGCGCGATGCGCTCCACCTCGGGCTCGGAATAGCGCATGGTGTTGAAGGCCTCGCGCTCGCCGGCCGCGTTGACGCCGCGGCCGCGCGGCTCGCCGAAGTACACGTCGCCGGTGAGTTCGCGCAGGATGAGGATGTCGAGGCCGTCGACGACCTCGGGCCTGAGCGTGGAGGCGCCGATCAGTTCGGGAAAGAGGAAGGCCGGGCGGAAGTTGGCGAACAGGCCCAGCTCCTTGCGCAGGCGCAGCAGGCTGGCGCCGGGGCGCATCATGAACGCGATGGCCTCGTCGCCGGGCATGCCGGCCGAGCCGAACAGGATCGCGTCGGCCTTGCGTGCGATCTCGCTGGTGGCGGCGGGCAGGGGGTCGCCCGCGGTGTCGATGCCGGCCTGGCCGATGGCCGCGTGCGCGAGTTCCAGCGGCTGGGCGCTGCCCACCACGGCCTGGAGCACCTTGAGCGCCTGTGCGGTCACCTCGGGGCCGATGCCGTCGCCGGGCATCACTGCGATCTTCATGTCGGAAAAGCCTTTCTTTCTGTGCTCTGGATGAAAAGGGCGGGATCGGCTTCGCGGCGCCGCTCGAAGTCCTCGATGCGCCGGCGCTGGGTCAGCGTGTAGTCGATCTCGTCCAGGCCCTGCAGCAGGCAGTGGCGCGGGAAGGGGTCGATGGCGAAGCGCTCGATGCCGCCGTAGGGCCGGGTGACGGTCTGGGCCTCCAGGTCCACGCGCATGCGGCTGCCGGGCGCGGCGAGCAGTTCAGCCAGCAGGGCCTGCACCACGTCCTCGGGCAGGCGCACCGGCAGCAGGCCGTTCTTGAGCGCGTTGGAATGGAAGATGTCGCCGAAGCTCGGCGCGATGACGGCGCGGAAGCCGCCGTCGTACAGCGCCCACACCGCATGCTCGCGCGAGGAGCCGCAGCCGAAGTTGCGCCCCGCGACCAGGATGCGCGCCTGCGCGTACACCGGGTCGTTGAGCAGGAAGTCGCTGCGGCGCATGCCGGCGGCGTCGTGCCGCACGTCGTGGAAGAGGTAGTCGCCGAAGTTGTCGGAGCGGGGCTTCTGCAGGTACAGCGCGGGCACGATCTGGTCGGTGTCGACGTTGATGCGGGCGAGCGGCGCGGCCACGGCCTCGAGTTGCGTGAAGGCTTCCATGGGGCGAGGGCGGGGTTCAGCGGACGGACAGGAGGGCGCGCACGTCGGTCAGGCGGCCGGTGACGGCGGCGGCGGCGGCCATCGCCGGGCTCATCAGGTGCGTGCGCGAGCCCGGGCCCTGGCGGCCGACGAAGTTGCGGTTGGAGGTCGAGGCGCAGCGCTGGCCGGCGGGCACCTGGTCGCCGTTGGTGCCCAGGCACATCGAGCAGCCGGCGTGGCGCCACTGCAGGCCGGCCTCGCGGAACACGGCGTCGAGCCCCTCGGCCTCGGCCTGCTGCTTCACCAGGCCCGAGCCGGGCACGACCCAGGCTTCCACGCCCTCGGCCACGCGCCGGCCGCGCACCACCTCGGCGGCGCTGCGCATGTCCTCGATGCGGCCGTTGGTGCACGAGCCGATGAAGACGCGGTCCACCGCCACCTCGGTCAGCGCCTGCCCGGGGCGTAGGCCCATGTAGGCCAGGGTGCGCTGCATCGCCTCGCGGCGCTCGGCGCTGGCGGCCTCGGCCGGGTCCGGCACGCGGCCGGTGATGGGCAGCGCGTCCTCGGGGCTGTTGCCCCAGGTGACCATGGGGGCGATCTCGCCGGCGTGCAGCCGCACTTCCTTGTCGAAGGCGGCGCCGTCGTCGCCCGGCAGGCGGCGCCACTGCGCCACCGCGCCGTCCCATGCGGCGCCCTGCGGCGCGTGCGGGCGGCCGGCGAGCCATTCGAGGGTCGTGTCGTCGGGCGCGACCATGCCGGCGCGCGCGCCGGCCTCGATCGACATGTTGCACACCGTCATGCGCCCGGCCATCGGGAGCGCGCGGATCGCCTCGCCCGCGTACTCGATCACGTGGCCGGTGCCGCCCGCGGCGCCGATGCGCGCGATGACGGCGAGGATGATGTCCTTGGCCGTGACGCCTTCCGCGAGCCGGCCGTCGATGGCGACGCACAGCGTGCGCGGCTTGCGCTGCCACAGGGTCTGCGTGGCCAGCACGTGCGCCACTTCCGAGGCGCCGATGCCGAAGGCCAGCGCGCCCAGCGCGCCGTGGGTGGCGGTGTGGCTGTCGCCGCAGACGATCACGCTGCCCGGCAGGCTCAGGCCCTGCTCGGGCCCCACCACGTGCACGATGCCCTGGCGGATGTCGTCGAGGCCGAAGAAGCGGATGCCCGCGGCCGCGCTGTCGTCGTGCAGGGCCTGCGCCATGGCGCGCTTCTCCGCGTCGCCGACGTCGGCCAGCACGCGCGAGCCGGTGGGCACGTAGTGGTCGGGCGTGGCGAAGGCGCGGTCGGGCCGGCGCACGGGCAGGCCGCGCTGGCGCAGCATCTCGAAGGCCGGCGCGGAGCCGTCCTGCACGAGGTGGCGGTCGACGTACAGCAGGCTCTGGCCGTCCTCCCGCTGCATGACCACGTGGGCATCCCAGATTTTGTCGAACAGCGTGCGCGGCGAGGTGGAGGAAACGGAGGCAGGGGGCATGGGGCGTCGGGAGGCGGGAAGGGTGCTCAGTCGAGCTTGGCGCCGGAGATGCGGACGATCTCCGCGTAGCGCTTGGTCTCGCTGGCCATGAAGCGGCCGTAGTCCTCGGGCGTGCCGCCGCCGATCTCGGCGCCGAACGCGAGCATGCGCTTGTGCATCTCGGGCGACTTGAGCACCTCGTTGGCCGCGGCATTGAGCTTGTCGATGATGGCCCGCGGCGTGCCGGCCGGTGCCGACAGCCCGTACCACGAGGAGGCGTAGACGCCGGGCAGGCCCACCTCGTCGAAGGTGGGCACGTCGGGCAGGGCCGGGTTGCGCACCTTGGAGGCGACGGCCAGCGCGCGCATCTTGCCGGACGCGATGAAGGGCAGGCAGGTCGTGGTGTCGAGCATCAGGGAGACGTGGCCCGCCGCCACGTCGGCCTCGGCCGGGGCGGTGCCCTTGTAGGGCACGTGCACGATCTCGATCTTGGCGGCGCTGGAGAACTGCACGGCCGCCAGGTGCTGGGAGGAGCCCACGCCGCCCGAGGCGTAGTTGAGCTTGCCCGGGTTGGCGCGCGCCGCGTCGATCACGTCCTTCACGGTCTTGAACGGCGAGTCGCCCGGGACCACGAGGATGTTCGGGACCGCCGAGACGTAGATGACCGGCTCGAAGTCCTTCACCGGGTCGAAGCCCAGCTTGCCGTAGAGGCTGACGTTCACCGCGTTCGGGCTGATCGAGGACATCAGCAGGTTGTAGCCGTCGGGCTTCTGCCGCGCCGCCAGTTCGGTGCCGATGTTGCCGCCCGCGCCGCCGCGGTTGTCGATCACCAGGGGCTGCCCCAGGCGCTGGCCCAGCAGGTCCGACAGGATGCGCGCCGTGGTGTCCACGCCGCCGCCGGCCGGCCAGGGCACCATCAGCTTGATCGGCTGGCTGGGGTAGCTGGCGGCGGCGTCCTGGGCCACCGCGGGGGCGGCGGCCGACAGCGCCAGCGCGGCTGCCAGCCAGGCATGCAGTTTCTTCATCGTCATCGCTTGTCTCCGTTCGTCGTCGTTGTATGCGAGGCGATGCTAGGTGGCTTGCTCGGCGCCAGGCAACCACAATTAAGGCATGTGGGGTATGAGTAAAATTCAACTCTCATGTCGAGAAGGCTGCCACCGCTGAATGCCCTGCGCGTGTTCGAGGCGGCGGCGCGCTGCGGCAACTTCACGCGTGCGGCGCAGGAGCTGTTCATCACCCAGGGAGCGGTGAGCCGCCACGTCGCGACGCTGGAGGACTGGCTGAAGGTGCAGTTGTTCGAGCGCAGGCGCCACGGCATCCAGCTCACGCCCGCCGGGCAGAGCTACTACCACAGCATGCGCGTGGCGCTGGACCAGATCGAGCACGGCACGCGGCAGCTGCAGCAGAGCCCCGACGAGTGGCTGCTGCGCATCAAGGTGCCGCCCACCTTCGCCATCCGCTGGCTGATCCCGCGCCTGGCGCGCTTCCATGCGCGCTTCCCGCACATCGACGTGCAGATCACCACCTCGCACAAGCCGGCCGACTTCGACCGCGACGACGTGGACGTGAGCATCCATTCCGAGGCCCGGCCGCCCACCGGGCCGGGCTACCGCCTGCTGTTCCGCGAAACGCTGCTGCCGGTGTGCGCTCCCGCCCTGCTGGAGCGCGAGCCGCCCCTGCACGAACCGGCCGACCTGGCGCATCACGTGCTGCTGCGCTCGCTCAACCGCCCGCAGGACTGGCCCACCTGGCTGGCCGCGGCCGGCGTGGAGGGCATCGACGGCAACCGCGGGCTGAAGTTCGAGAACGCCGCCATGGCCTACCAGGCGGCGGCCGAGCAGCTCGGCGTGATGGTGGCCGTGCTGCCCTTCGTGCGGGACGACCTGGCCAGCGGCCGCCTGGTGGCGCCCTTCGACCTGCGCGTGTCCACCGAAGGCGGCTATTTCATGGCGTGGCGTCCGCAGGCGCCGACGCCCCAGCGCGTGCGCGACTTCGAGGCCTGGATCGCGGCCGAGGCCGAAGCGGCGGGCGAGTAGGCCGCACGGGTTTTGCGCGTTCCGCCGTGGCCTGTGGCGCGTCGGTTCCGACGGAAGGCAAATTATTCCCAGCCCGGGCGCGCTTGGGCTCAGGATCGACCCGGGCGAGTCTGCGCGCGTCCCGGCGGGCGTGTGGTGCGGGTGAGGCAATGCCCCAGCCGCGTGCGCTGGAATGGCCGCCGCGCAGTGGCTTGGACATAATGGCCGCGGCCGCCCGCCGGGCGGCCCATGCCATCGTTCGTGAATCGCCGTTGCAGGTCTGCACCGATGTCGCGCCGGACGGGCAGCGCGGTACGCCAGGCGGCCGCGCCTCCCTTCCGACCCAGCCCGAGGATCGGCCACCCCGCAGCGCGGCGGCGCGAATGCCCCACCGCCAGAACCAGAGGTCCTCATGTCGTCCTTCCTGCAAGCTCTCGAACCCATCGTCCGCGACGTGATCGCGCCGGCCGCCGAGGCCACCGACCGCGAGGCGCGCTTCCCGCGCGCGGCGCTCGATGCGCTGGGCCGCGCCGGCCTGCTGGGCCTGGTGAGCAGCAAGGAGGTGGGCGGCCTCGGCCTGGGGCTGGCCGAGGCGGCGCAGGCGGTGCAGCGCATCGCGCAGGACTGCCCCTCCACCGCGATGGTGCTGACCATGCACTACGCCGGCACGGTGCTGATCGAGAAGTACGGCCGGCGCGAACTGCGCGAAGCCATCGCGGCCGGCCGGCACGTCACCACGCTGGCCTGGTCGGAGGTGGGCACGCGCAGCCACTTCTGGGCGCCGGTGGGAACGGCGCGGCGCGAGGGCGACGCCGTGGTGCTCGACGGCTTCAAGAGCATGGTCACCTCGGCCGTCGAGGCCGATTCGTACGTCTGGTCGTCGCGTCCCACGCAGGGCGAGGGCGCCTCCAGCATCTGGGTGGTGGACAGCCAACTGCCCGGCCTCGCGCGCACCGCGGTGTTCGACGGCATGGGCCTGCGCGGCAACGCCTCGGCGCCCGTCAAGGCCGAGGGCGTGCGCATCCCCTTCTCGTGCCTGCTGGGCGAGGACGGCAACGGCGGCGAGCTGATGAACAACGACGAGCTGCCGGTCTTCACCACGCTGATCGCCTCGTGCTCCATCGGCACGATGGACGGCGCGCTGGCGCGCGCCACGGCGCACATCACGAAGAACCGCTTCGAGGAGAGCGGCACCAGCGTGTCGGACCTGCCGACGGTGCGCGCCTACCTGGCCCGCGCGCAGATCCGCGCCGACCAGGCCCGCGTGCTGCGCGACGACACGCTCGCTGCCATGGCCGCCGGCCGCGCCGACACCATGCTGCGCGTGCTGGAGGTCAAGGCCAGCGCCGCCGAGGCCGCACTGGAAGTGACCGACACCGCCATGCGCATCTGCGGCGGCGCGGCCTTCCGAAAGGACGTCGGCATCGAGCGCTTGTTCCGCGACGCGCGCGCCGCCTCGATCATGGCGCCGACCTCCGACGTGCTCTACGACTTCATCGGCAACGCGCTGTGCGATGCCGTCGCCAAGAAGGATTGAACCCATGACCCAGCCCCAACCCCTCCTGCTCGGCGCTGTCGCTTACGCGCCCAAAGTCGTCACCATCTGGGAAGGCTTCAAGGCCTACCTGGGCGAGCGCGGCTTCGCGATGGACTACATCCTCTACTCGAACTACGAGACACAGGTGGAGGCGCAGTTCGCGGGCGACATCGCCTTCGCCTGGAACTCGCCGCTGGCCTGGGTGCGCGCCGACCGCATGGCCCGCGCACGCGGGCAGGCGGTGCAGTCGCTGGTGATGCGCGACACCGACCAGGACCTGCAGTCGGTGCTGGTGGTCAAGGCCGACAGCCCGGTGCAGTCGCTGGCCGACCTGAAGGGCAAGGTGGTGGGCTTCGGCGCCATCGATTCGCCGCAGGCCACGCTGATCCCGCTGGACCACCTGCAGCACGAAGGCGGCCTCGCGCCGGGCAAGGACTACGAGGTGCGCCGCTTCGACGTGCTCGGCGGCAAGCACGGCGACCACATCGGCGGCGAGCGCGACGCGGCCGTCGCCCTGCTGGCCGGCGAGGTGGCGGCGAGCTGGATGATCGCCGGCAACCACCGCGCCTTCGCCAAGGAAGGCACGTTGCCCGCCGGCGGCACGCGTGTGCTGGCGACCACCGGCCTGTACGACCACTGCACCATGACGGTGAGCCCCGGCGTGGACGCCGAGGCGTCGCGCCGTTTTGCCGAACTGCTGCTGGCGATGGACTGGAACGACGCGCAGGTGCGCCCGCTGCTGGAGCTGGAGGGCCTGCGCCAGTGGCGCCCCGGCCGCGCCAACGGCTTCCGGCTGCTGGAGCGCGCGGCCACCGAGCAGGGCTTCTATGACGACCGCGGAAACATCGTCGCCGACGGCTATCGATATTGAGTCGCTGGGCTTCGACGCCGGCGCGCACCTGCTGGTCAAGCATGCGCTGGCGGCGCTGCCCGAAGGCGAGCCGCTGCGCGTGACGGGCCGCTCGCCCGGCTGGCAGGCGCAGCTCGCCGACTGGTGCCGTGCACAGGGCCATGCGCTGGCGTGGGAGGACGACGCGCACGGCGCCGCCCGCGTGACGCGCGGCAGCGCCGAGGCCGGCCGCTGGCGCGACGCCGCCCGCACCGGCCATGCCGACCCGCGCGCGCCCGGCGCCGTGCTGCCGCAGGCCGATCCCGCCTGGGGCCTGGCCGCGCGCGGCGCGCGGGTCGAGGCCGGCTCGCCGGCCTTCGCCTTCCGGCTGGACCGCAGGGAGGAGGTCTGGGCCGACAACGCCGCCGAACTCTATGCCCAGGCCGTGAGTGCGCAGTGGGACCCGGAGACGGCGCTGGACTGGGATGTCGAATTCACGCACCCGCCCGAGGTGGAGGCCGCCATCCGCCAGGTGATGACCTACATGGTCGAGAACGAGAACGCCGCGCTGCTGGTGCCGGCGCGCTTCCTCGGCCAGATCCATCCGCACTACCGGGAATTGCAGGCGGCGCTGGCGATCCAGGTGGCCGACGAGGCGCGGCACATCGACGTGTTCACGCGGCGCATCCGCGCAGGCGGCGGCGAGCCGGCCCTGTCCACCGCCGGCGGACAGGCCTCGCTCAAGAGCCTGCTGGACGAGCCGGATTTCTCCATCGCCGGCTTCCTGCTCTCGGTGCTGGGCGAGGGCACCTTCGTCAACCTGCTGCACTTCCTCGCGGCCCACGCGCCCGACCCGCTGACGCGCCAGATCGCGAAGCTGGCCGCGCGCGACGAGGCGCGGCACGTGGCGCTGGGCATGTCGCACCTGCTGCACCGGCTGCAGGGCGAGCCGGCCCTGCGCGGCCGCCTGGCGCAGGCGGTGGAGCAGCGGCACGACAGCCTGGCCGGCACCGCCGGCCTGAACGAGGAGGTGTTCGACGCGCTCATCCTCATCGGCGCCGGCAGCCTCGCGCCCGAGGCCGTGCGCCAGGGCTTCGAGCGCGTGCAGCAGCTCATGCGCGAGATGGCCGACGGCCGCTTCACCCGGCTGCTGCGCCTGGGCTTCGCGCGCGGCGAGGCCGAGCGCCTGTCAGCATTGCACACCCGCAATTTCATGTAGTCCGTTTCCATGACTTCCGAGATCACACCTGTTGCCCCCCGACTCACCTCCCTCTCGCACGGCGGCGGCTGCGGCTGCAAGATCGCGCCCGGCGTACTTTCCGCGCTGCTGGCGAAGAGCAGCCTGCCGCCGATGGTTTTCCCCGAGCTGCTGGTGGGCAGCGAGACGGCCGACGACGCCGCCGTCTACCGCCTGAACGAGCGCCAAGCCATCGTCGCCACCACCGACTTCTTCATGCCCATCGTGGACGACCCGCGCGACTTCGGCCGCATCGCTGCGACCAATGCGCTGTCGGACCTGTACGCGATGGGCGCGCAGCCGCTGATGGCGCTGGCCATCGTCGGCATGCCCATCAACGTGCTGCCGCACGAGACCATCGCCAGGATCCTCGAAGGCGGCGAGTCCATCTGCCGCGAGGCGGGCATCCCGCTGGCGGGCGGGCATTCCATCGACTCGGTCGAGCCGATCTACGGGCTGGTGGGCATCGGCGTGGTCGATCCGGCGCACCTCAAGCGCAACGCCACCGCGCAGGCGGGCGACGTGCTGGTGCTCGGCAAGCCGCTGGGCGTGGGCATCCTCTCGGCAGCGTTGAAGAAGAACGAACTGGACGCCGCGGGCTACGCCGCGATGATCAGGGCGACCACCCAGCTCAACCGGCCCGGCACCGAGCTGGCGCGCCTGGGCGGCGTGCATGCGCTGACCGACGTGACCGGCTTCGGCCTGCTCGGCCACACGCTGGAACTGGCGCGCGGCGCCGGGCTCACGGCCCGCATCGACAGCGATGCGCTGCGCTGGCTGCCGGGCGTGCAGGCGCTGGCCGCGCGCGGCGTCGTCACCGGCGCATCGGGCCGCAACTGGGCCTCGTACGGCGATACGGTGGGCGGCAAAGTCGAAGGCGACGCGACGCTGCGCGCCCTGCTGACCGATCCGCAGACCTCCGGCGGCCTGCTGGCGGCCTGCGCGCCGGAAGCGGTGGACGAGGTGCTGGCGCTCTTCGCTCGGGATGGCTTCGGCGAGGCGGCGGTGGTCGGCCGCATGGAGGCCGGCACGGCACGCGTGACGGTCGATTGAACGCGCGGCGGCGCGTTCAGGCCGGCGAGCCGGCCGCCGCTTCGAGCACCTGCCGCGCCAACGCCGGCAGCGCCGCTTCGGACAGGTCGTCCGCCGCCACGCCGGCGCGTTCGCGCCAGCGGGCGAAATGCCGTGACTGCGACCGCTCGTAGTGCGGGTCGTAGTGCAGCGCCATCAGCTCGGCGAAGAGGGAGGCCATGTCGCCCGCGCGCGCCCAGCCCTGCCAGCGCGCGACCGTCTCCTTGCCCTGCGCTTCCTTGAAGTGCGCCATCAGCGCGGCCAGCGCCTCGCGGTCCTCGCCCAGGTCGGCATAGTCGCGCAGCAGGTAGGCCAGCCGTGCCTCGGGCGTGGCCTGCACTTCGACGACCGGTGCGGCGCGCATGCGCTCCACCAGCTCGGGCGGCAGGGCGATGCGGCCGATGCGGGGGCTCTCGCCCTCCACGAAGACGGGGCGCGCCAGGTCGAAGCCGTCCAGCCTGCCGGCCAGCAGCGTCTCGAAGTGCTTCTGCGACGGCTGCGGCACGCCGCGCCACGCGCCGAGCAGGGAGCCGCGGTGCCGGGCCATGCCTTCCAGGTCCAGCACCTGCGCGCCCAGGGTCTCCATCCGGTGCAGCAGCCGCGTCTTGGCGCTGCCCGTGGCGCCGCAGACCACCACCAGCGGCAGTTGCGGGCAGCGTTCGGCAATGCGGTCGATGACGTGGCGGCGCCAGCTCTTGTAGCCGCCGGCGAGTTGCTGCGCGTCCCAGCCCACCAGGCGCATCCACGCCACCATCGAGCCGCTGCGCAGCCCGCCGCGCCAGCAGTAGACCAGCGGCTTCCAGTTCGCAGGCCGGTCGGCGAAGTGCTCGCGCAGGTGCCGCGCCAGGTTG
Organism: Xenophilus sp.; assembly: GCF_044462705.1. Classification (NCBI taxonomy): domain Bacteria; kingdom Pseudomonadati; phylum Pseudomonadota; class Betaproteobacteria; order Burkholderiales; family Comamonadaceae; genus Xenophilus; species Xenophilus sp. Next base: position 72,332 of record NZ_JBIQNC010000003.1, on the reverse strand, counting down.
GCCGCGACGAACGCGCCGCCGATGCGCCGCGCCTCGAAGGCGCCGGTCTGGTGATAGAGCGTGCCGACGATGCGGCGCTCCTCGTCGTCCAGCACCGGGCAGTTGATGGCGCCGGGGATGTGGTCCAGCGCGAACTCGGAGGGTGAGCGCGCGTCGATGAGTGCGTCGAAGGCGCCGATGTCGGCGACGCGCACCGGGCCGCGGGTGCTCATGGCTGCCGTTCTTCCTGCATCTGCTGTTGCTGTTGCTGCTGTGCAGCCGCCCGGCGGTCCTCTTCCTCGGCCTGCTGCTCGGCCAGGCGGCGCTTCTCGCGGTCGGCCGCGGTAGGCTCGCGGAAGCGCACGCTGATGCCGTTGTGGTCGTCCTTGTCGCTGACGGCATCGACCGCCGCGCCCACGGCCTTGCCGGTGAGCTTCGCGGTGCCGATGGCGGCATCGGCCGCCAGGCCGACGGCGCCGGCGCCCACGCTCACCGCCGCGCCGGCCACCGTGACGACGGCGCAGCCGGTGAGCGAGCCGAACGCCGGCAGCATGCAGCAGGCCAGGGCGAAGCCGCGGAGACGGGAAAGGGGAGCGCAAGGCATGGGCCCGCATTGTGCTCGTGGCGGCGGAGGCGTTCCGCGCTATCGGGAAAAGCGGATATCCGTATCGCGCCTGCCGCCTTGTCCGGACGGGGCCGCGTCGCAATGATGCGTCCATGCCCTGCGATGGCCCTGCCAGTTCCTCCCGCGCCCCCGCCTTCGACATCGTCGAGCGCTCGCTCGTCGTTTCCAGTGCCGGGCGCAGCGTGCCCGCTGCCCTGTGGCTGCCGGCGCGCGCCCTCGGCCGGCCCCTGGTGCTGGTGGGCCACGGCGGCTCCGGCGACAAGCGGTCCGCCTTCGTCACCGACGTGCTGCCCACGCTCGTGGGGCGATGCGGCTTCGCCGTGGCCGCCATCGACGGGCCCGTGCACGGCGAGCGGCGCCGCGATGCCGCAGCGCCGCTCGAGGTGCGCGACGAGTTCCGCCGGTTATGGGAGCAGGGCGGCAGCGTCGAGCCGATGGTCGAGGACTGGCTGTGCACGCTGGAGACGCTGCGTGCGCTGCCGGAGGTGGATGCGGATCGGGTGGGCTACTACGGCCTGTCGATGGGTACGGCGTACGGGCTGCCCTTGCTGGCCGCGTGCGGCGGCATCCGCGCTGCGGCCATCGGCATGTGGGGCACCTCGCGCGTGCACGGCGCGCGGCTGGCGGCGGATGCCCGGCAGGTGCGCTGCCCCACGCTGTTCTCGCTGCAGTGGGACGACGAGGTCTTCACGCGCGAGGGCCAGTTCGAGCTGTTCGATGCGCTGGCCTGCACCGACAAGCACATGCTGGTCTACCCGGGCGGGCATCTCAATCCGGCCGGGCGCCGGCTCGAGAGCATCGTGCAGTTCCTCGCCTCGCAGCTCTCAGCCTGAGGCGATGGTTCCCCTGGCCGATGTCCGTTGTCCTTGGAACAGCCGCCGGATCACCCGGCGCAGCCAGACGTGAGCGGCGCTCGCATGCGTGCGCTCGTGCCAGAACAGCGACACCCGCACCGGCCCGAGCGGCAGCGGCGGCACCAGCACCTGCAGCGCGTCGGCGCGGGCGGCGTGTTCGGCGACCGCGCGCGTGAGCGTGGCGAGATGGGCCGAGGCGGCGACGATCGGCGCCGAGGCCAGCGCGGAGGGCACCGTCACGGCCACGCGGCGCACCCGGCCCTGCGCCGAGAAGGCCTCGTCCACGCGCCGCTCGATGGTCGATTCGCCATGCAGCGGCTGGTAGCGCACGTGCCGCTCCTCCAGGAACTGCTCGGCCGAGAGCGAGCCGCGGATGCGGGGATGCCCGCGCGACGCGACCACGCGCAGCTCCTGCTCGTAGAGCGTGGCCTCGTACAGGGCGCCCGGCGGATCGGGCAGGAAGCCGGCCACCAGGTCGGCGCGGCCTTCCTCCAGTTGCTCGCGCAGCCGCGCCGGCTCGGAGGGGCTGAGCACCAGCCGCACCGAGGGCGCGAGCCGCTGCAGCGCCCGCGTGAGCCGCGGCATCAGCAGGAAGCCGACCGACTCGGTGGCGCTGATGCGGAACACCGTCTCGGCGGTGGCCGGATCGAAGGCCTGCGTCATGGCCACGGCCTCGTGCAGCAGGTCCAGCGCGGCGCGGGCGCTGGTCGCCAGCCGCAGCGCGTTGGGCGTGGGCGCCATGCCCCTGCCCGTGCGCACCAGCAGCGGGTCGCCGAAGGCCTCGCGCAACTGGCCCAGGGCCGTGCTCATGGCCGGCTGGCTGATGCCCAGCTGCTCCGCCGCCCGGGAGACGTGGGACTGCTCGACCAGCACGCACAGGCATCTCAACGCATGGAGGTCCAGCTTCCGCATCGATCCAGTTCGTCTCCAGGCTTCGCGCCGTCTTCCTTCTTCCGTCCCATGTTAGCAATGCAGACTCCGACATGACCCAGCCACAGACCCACGACTTCCTTCCCGTGCCCGACTTCCTGCCCGAGGGCGCCTTCGCGCGCCACGCCAGCCTCGACTGGGACCGGGCCGCCTATTCCGACGTGAGCGAGGAGGGCCGGCGCCGCAAGATCATCCGCATGATCAGCCGCGCGCCCAACGCGCCGGTGCGGGTGCGCCACAACTTCCAGATCGGCTCCATCGACTCGTCCAGCGGCAACGGACCGACGCTGCACGCGCACGACTATCCCGAGATCTTCATCCCGGTGCGCTCGGGCTACTTCGTGGACTACGGCCATGAGGGCCGCCACCGCGCCCGGCTGGACACCTACGATGCCTTCTCGCTGCCGCTGAACGTGCTGCGCAAGTTCGAGGCCACCGAGCATGCGCCGCGCGAAAGCCAGATGCTGTCGGTCTTCGACACCACGCTGGAGGACGCGCGCAAGGGCATCAAGGTGACGCCGCAGATCGCGGCCGCGGACGCCGCGGCCGGGCTGCCGCTGGACTTCGAGGTGTCCGAGGACCTGGTGGACAGCTCGCCCGAGGAAGTGGAGGCGGCCCACATCGCGCGCTTCGCCGACCTGCGGGCCGAGCCGGTCGGCGGACTGCTGCTGCGCCGGCTGGTCGCCACCGGCGACCCGCGCGCCGCGCTGCGCACGCCGCACACGCTGGAGATCGACTTCCTCGAGGTCGCGCCGGGGCAACAGTCGAGCACGCAGCCGGGCAGCGACTGCCGCGAGGTGTTCGTCGCGCTGGAGGGCCGGCCGGTGGTGCTGTGGAACGAGCGGCCGGTCGAGATGGAGCGGCTGGACGTGTTCTCCATCGGCCGCGCCGACAGCCGCGCCATCCGCGCCGACGGCGAGGCGCGCGCCCTGCTGCTGCGCATCCGCGACACGACCAACAAGACCTGAAGCGCGCACTGGCGCGCCCGACCCGGAACAACAAAGGAGACAAACGATGAAGAACCCGTTCCACCTCGCCGGCCGATGGCTGACGGCGGCAGCGCTGGGCGCTGCCCTGGCCGCGGCGCCGGCGCTGGCCGAGGACTACCCGGCCCGCCCGGTGAAGATCGTCGTCGGCTTCGCGCCCGGCGGCGCCAACGACATCATCGCGCGGCTGATCGCCACCGAGCTGACCAACGCCTGGGGCCAGTCCGTGGTGGTCGAGAACAAGCCCGGCGCCAACGGCGCGATCGCCTTCCAGCAGGTGGCCAAGTCGGCGCCCGACGGCTACACCCTCGGCCTCGGCACGGCCGGGCCGACGACCATGAACCAGTCGCTGCAGAAGCTGCCCTTCGACGTGCTCAAGGACTTCACGCCCATCGTCAACCTGGTGGATGCGCCGCACGCGCTGGCGGTCAACGCCAAGCTGCCGGTGAGCAACCTCAAGGAATTCGTGGACTACGCCAAGCGGGCGGGCACGCCGCTGAGCTATTCCTCGCCGGGCATCGGCAACAGCGGCCATTTCGCGATGGAGATGCTCAAGCAGCAGACCGGCATGGCGCTCACGCACATCGCCTACAAGGGCGCCGCGCCGGCCCTCAACGACCTGATCGCCGGGCACGTGCAGGCCTACTTCACCTCGGCGGCGGCGCTGCTGCCGCACGTGAACACGGGCACCATCAAGGTGCTGGCCATCACTTCGGACAAGCGCCTGCCGCTGCTGCCCGACGTGCCCACCATGGCGGAGGCGGGCTTCCCGGACTTCGAGTTCCCCGTCTACGGCGGTCTGCTCGGGCCGGCCGGCATGCCGCCGCAGGTGGTGCAGAAGATCAACGCCGACGCCAACCGGGCGCTGAAGTCGCCGGCCTTCCTGGAGGCGCTCAGGCAGAACGCGATGGTGGCGTGGGGCGGCACGCCCGAGGACTTCCGCAGCTTCCTGGTCACCGACCTGGCGCGCTGGGGCAAGGTGGTGAAGGCGGGCAACATCCGGCCCGAATAGGGCCGGGGCAGCGCCTCAGCGCACGCGCATGCCCGGCTGCGCGCCCGGCCAGGGCTCCAGCACGAAGATGCCGGGCTGCGCCTGCTCGTCGGCGTGGCTGGCGGCCAGCACCATGCCTTCGCTGAGGCCGAACTTCATCTTGCGCGGCGCCAGGTTGGCGACCATCACCGTCAGCTTGCCGGCCAGCTGCTCGGGCTGGTAGGCCGAGGCGATGCCGCTGAACACGTTGCGCGTCTTCGGCTGGCCGTCCTCGCCCTTCTCGCCCACGTCCAGCGTCAGGCGCAGCAGCTTGGTGGAGCCCTCGACCTTCTCGCAGGCGAGGATCTTCGCGATGCGCAGGTCGACCTTGGCGAAGTCGTCGATGCCGACGACGGGGGCCAGCGCCTCGCCGCCGGGGGCGTCGGGGTCGGCGGCCGGCGCCGCAGCCTTGGCCGCCTTCTTCGGCGCCGCGGCGGCGGCAGCCGGCTGTTCGGTCGCCGGCGGCTCGAAGAGCTGGTCGAGCAGCTTGGCGTCCACCCGCTGCATCAGGTGCCTGTATTCGCCGATGGCGTGGCCGGCGGGCAGCGGCGCGTCCACGTCGGCCCACTGCAGCGGCGCGATCTTCAGGAAGGCCTCGACGTTCGCCGCCAGCGCCGGCAGCACCGGCTTGAGGTAGAGCGTGAGCAGGCGGAAGGCCTCGATGCACACCGTGCACACGTCGTGCAGGCGCGCCTCGGAATCCGGTTGCTTGGCCAGCTCCCAGGGCTTGTTGGCGTCCACGTACTCGTTGACCTTGTCGGCCAGCGCCATGGTCTCGCGCAGCGCGCGGGCGTAGTCGCGGCCGTCGTACAGGGCGCGGATGCCGTCGGCCTCGGCGCGCAGTGCGACCAGCAGCGCCCGGCCGTCGGCCGTCGGCTCGCCCAGCGCGCCGCCGAAGCGCTTGCCGATGAAGCCGGCCGCCCGGCTGGCGATGTTGACGTACTTGCCCACCAGGTCGGCGTTGACGCGGGCGACGAAGTCGTCGGGGTTGAAGTCGATGTCCTCGTTGCGGCCGTTGAGCTTGGCCGCCAGGTAGTAGCGCAGCCATTCGGGGTTCATGCCGAGGCTGAGGTACTTGAGCGGGTCCAGGCCGGTGCCGCGGCTCTTGCTCATCTTCTCGCCGTTGTTGACGGTGAGGAAGCCATGCACGCAGATGCGGTCGGGCGTCTTGCGTCCGCTGAACTTCAGCATCGCCGGCCAGAACAGCGTGTGGAAGGTGACGATGTCCTTGCCGATGAAGTGCACCTGCTCCAGTTCGGGCTGGGCCATGTACTGCTCGTAGGTGATGGCGGCCGGCGCGGGCGTGTCGTCGTCGATGTCGGTCTCGATGCGGACCTTGTCCAGCAGGTTCTTGAGCGAGGCGAGGTAGCCCACCGGCGCATCGAGCCACACGTAGAAGTACTTGCCCGGCGCGTCGGGGATCTCGATGCCGAAGTAGGGCGCGTCGCGGCTGATGTCCCAGTCGCCCAGGCCCTCGCTGGTGGTGCCGTCGGGGTTCTCGCGCACGCTGAACCATTCCTTCACCTTGCGCGCCACCTCGGGCTGCACGTGCTTGCCGTTCTGCGTCCACTCCTCCAGGAAGGCGACGCAGCGCGGGTCCGACAGCTTGAAGAAGAAGTGCTCCGAGCTCCTGAGCACCGGCTTGGCGCCGGACAGGGCCGAGTAGGGCTCGATCAGGTCGGTCGGCGCATAGACGGCGCCGCACACCTCGCAGTTGTCGCCGTACTGGTCCTTGCTGTGGCAGCGCGGGCACTCGCCCTTGATGAAGCGGTCGGGCAGGAACATGTTCTTCTCGGGGTCGAAGAACTGCTCGATGGTGCGCGTCTCGATCAGGCCGTTGGCCTTCAGGTCCAGGTAGATCTGCTGCGCCAGCTCGTGGTTCTCGGGCGCGTCGGTCGAGTGCCAGTTGTCGAAGGCGATGTGGAAGCCGTCGAGGTACGGCTTGCGGCCGGCGGCGATGTCGGCCACGAACTGCTGCGGCGTCTTGCCGGCCTTCTCGGCCGCGATCATGATCGGCGCGCCGTGCGCGTCGTCGGCGCCGACGAAGTTGACTTCCGCGCCCGTCATCCGCTGGAAGCGCACCCAGATGTCGGCCTGGATGTATTCCATGATGTGGCCGATGTGGAACTTGCCGTTGGCGTACGGCAGGGCGGTGGTGACGAAGAGCTTGCGCGGAGCGGGCATGGGAAGGGGGAAGGGTGAGCGCGGAGGGGCTGCGCCGGGGGCCGTCATTTTAGTTTCCATGGCATTGCCCACTTCTGAACTGCGTTATCTCCGGTGTCATCACCGAAGGCCGCGGAGCAGGCCATGCGGGAACATCCGCGGAACTGGCTTTGCCAGGCCGCAGGATGTGCCCCCTTGAGGGGGTTGGCGAAGCGGAACGAAGTCCGCGAAGACTGGGGGTGTTCATTTCACGCAAGGGCTTTGCCGGGCGCCGGCCGGCACGGCGTATGCTCCGCGCCTCGGCCGGGGGTACTCCTGCCCGCGCCGCATCGACACAAGGACCGCGCTCATGACCACCTCCCGCATCCCCGCCACCCTGATCTCCGGCGACGGCATCGGCCCCGAAATCATGGAGGCGACCCTGGCCGCGCTCGACGCCCTGGGCTCGCCCTTCGAGTGGGACGCCCAGATCGCCGGCCTGGGCGGCGTGAAGGCCGCCGGCGATCCGCTGCCCCAGGCCACGCTCGACTCCATCCGCAAGACCCGCCTGGCCCTCAAGGGCCCGCTGGAGACGCCCTCCGGCGGCGGCTACCGCAGCTCCAACGTGCGGCTGCGCGAGGAATTCCAGCTCTTCGCCAACGTGCGCCCGGCGCGCACCATCGTCCCCGGCGGTCGCTTCGACAACATCGACCTGCTGGTGGTGCGCGAGAACCTGGAAGGCCTGTACATCGGCCACGAGCACTACATCCGCATCGACGACGACCCGCACGCCGTGGCCATGGCCACCGGCATCAACACCCGCCAGGGCTGCCTGCACATCCTGCGCTATGCCTTCGACACCGCCATCGCCCAGGGGCGGCGCAAGGTCACCGTGGTGCACAAGGCCAACATCATGAAGGCGCTGACCGGCATCTTCCTGGAGACGGCCGAGCGGCTGTACGCGGCCGAGTACCAGGGCAAGTTCGAGTTCCAGACCATGATCGTCGACGCCTGCGCGATGAAGCTGGTGCTCGACCCGTGGCAGTTCGACATGCTGGTGACGACCAACCTGTTCGGCGACATCCTGTCCGACCTGGTGGCCGGCCTGGTGGGCGGGCTGGGCATGGCCCCGGGCGCCAACATCGGCAACGACGCGGCCATCTTCGAGGCGGTGCACGGCTCGGCGCCCGACATCGCCGGCAAGGGCATCGCCAACCCCATCGCGCTGATGCTGGCGGCGGCGCAGATGCTCGACCACGTGAAGCGCGCCGACCTGGCCGGGCGCCTGCGCACCGCCATCGACCAGACGCTGAACGTGGACCAGGTGCGCACCGGCGACCTGGGCGGCAGCGCCGGCACGCTGGCCTTCACCAAGGCGCTGGTCGCACGCATCAAGGGCGGCGCCTGAGATGA
>NZ_JBIQNC010000003.1:62130-64273 GCF_044462705.1 Xenophilus sp. | reverse complement strand
GGACCCGGCGCTGCCCATCCTCTCGCCCGTCGAGGCCCGCGTGCTCGGCGTGCTGGTGGAAAAGCAGCGCACCGTGCCCGACAGCTACCCGCTCACGCTCAACAGCCTGCTCGCCGGCTGCAACCAGAAGACCAGCCGGCAGCCGGTGATGGAACTGTCCGAGGCCGAGGTGCAGGACGCGCTGGAGAGCCTGCGCCGCCGCAGCCTGGTCGACGAGACCAGCGGCGGCCGCGTGCTGCGCTACGGCCACAACGCCGACCGCGTGCTGCGCATCCCCTCGCAGTCGCTGATCCTGCTGACAGTGCTGATGCTGCGCGGCCCGCAGACGGCGGGCGAGCTGCGCATCGCCAGCGACCGCATGCACAACTTCGCCGACATCTCCTCGGTGGAGGCCTTCCTCGACGAGATGGCCGAACGCGCCGCCGGCGCGCTGGTGGTGAAGCTGCCGCGCCTGCCCGGCGCGCGCGAGAGCCGCTGGGCGCACCTGCTGGGCGGCCCGGTCGCGGCCGAGGTACTGGCCGCCGCGCCGGCGGCGCTGCCGGCCGGCGCCACCGATGCGGGCGAACTCGCGGCGCTGCGCGAGCGCGTGGACCGGCTGGAGGCCGAGGTGGCCGCCCTGCGCGGCGCGCTGGCGAAGGTCTGCGGCGAACTGGGCATCGAGGCCGGCTGAGCGCTGCCGGTCGGGCTATGGCGCCCGTCGGATGGCCGGCGCCGCCGCCGGCCGCTTCAATACGGCGCACCGGAGGTCCTCGTCATGACCAAGCCCGCTGCCGTCTGTTCCTCGCTGCGCTGCGGCCACGCCCTGGCCGAGCCGGCCGACCGATGCCCTGCCTGCGGCCGGCCCACCTGGTCCGCGCGCCGGGTGGCCGTGCTCGGCTGCCTGATGCTGGGGCTCGGCCTGCTGCTGGCGGCCGGCATGGCCGTCCTCGTCTGGCTCCTCGCGCCGGGCCTGCTGAATCCCGGCATGGCGGATGCGGGCGGCACGCGCTTCACCGGCACGGCGCCGCAGGGGCGGCAGGTGCTGTGGCTGCTGGTGCTGGTCGGCCTGTTCGGGGTGCTCAGCATGGTCAACGGCACGTGGCAGCTGGCGAGCGGCCGCCGCAGCCGGCCCATGCTGGCGGCCACCCTCGTGCTGGTGGCGGCGATCGTCTTCACCGCCTGGCGCACCGTCGCGATGCTGAAGGCGTGACGGCGGCGGGCGTCTCCCACAGGACGCCGCTGCCCCGCCGGCTGCGCTACCGTGCGGCCTTTCACTGCCCGCAGGAGGCGCTCCCATGACCACCCCGACCGCCCTCGCCGAATGGCACCGCCTGGTGCGTGAGCGCGATGCCGCCGGGCTGCCCGCGCTGCTCGACGACGATGCCGTGTTCCATTCGCCCGTGGTGCACACGCCGCAGCGTGGCAGGGCGCTGGCGGCCGCATACCTGGGCGCGGCCTTCCAGGTCTTCTTCGTCGACAGCTTCCGCTACGTGCGCGAGACGGTCGCGGCCGACCATGCGGTGCTGGAGTTCGCCGTCACCCTCGACGGCATCGAGGTCAACGGCGTGGACATCGTCAGCTGGAACGCCGCGGGCCGCATCACCGAGTTCAAGGTGATGATCCGCCCGCTCAAGGCGATCCAGCTCATCCACCAGAAAATGGCCGCGATGCTGCAGGCGCGCCAGGGCGGCGCCGGCTGAGGGCCCGCAGGCGCCGCTCAGCCGTGCGGCGCGGCGCCGCACCAGCCGAAGAAGCGCAGCACCTCGTCACGGCGGGCCAGCGTGTCGGCGCGGCCCAGGGCCATCAGCTCGCGCGTGAAGCCGCTGTCGAAGAGCAGGTAGCTGGCCAGCGCGGCCGACTGCGCCGCGCTGGTGCCGTTGCCGCCGTTGTGATGCCCGAAGGCGCGGCGCACCACGCCGGGCAGCGCGCCCACGTGGCGCGAGGCGATCACGTCGACGCGCTCCGAGGGCGAGATCACCAGCAGCTGCACCGGCCGCAGCTGGGTGTGGCGCCGCGCCTCCTCCGGGATCAGTGCCAGCGTCTGGTTGATGCGCTCGGCACGCTCCACGTCCACCGCCAGCGCGTCCAGGAAGATGCTCGACAGCGCATGGCCGGCGATCTGCGCCAGGCTGGGCTCGCCGCCGAAGGTGTTGGGGCCGGCCGC
>NZ_JBIQNC010000003.1:17851-62030 GCF_044462705.1 Xenophilus sp. | reverse complement strand
GAGGGGCTTGTGGAGGGTGAGGCCGAGGACATGGAGAGGACCCGTAGACTAAGCGCCCACGAGGAGTTTCATCAATGGCAGTCACCCCAGGGGTCCTTGCGGACGCGCTCCAGGCCGTCGCGGACCCGAACACCGGCAAGCCCCTGGCGGCCGGCAAGTCCCTCCAGAACATCCGCATCGACGGCAACGACGTCGCCTTCGAGATCGAGCTGGGCTACCCGGCCAGGAGCCAGCACGACGCGCTGCGCCGCGCGCTGGTCGATGCCGCCAGGGCGGTGCCCGGCGTGGGCAACGTGTCGGTCGGCTTCACGCTCAACGTCGTCAGCCATGCCGTGCAGCGCGGCGTGCAGTTGCTGCCGGGCGTGAAGAACATCGTGGCCGTGGCCTCCGGCAAGGGCGGCGTGGGCAAGAGCACCACCGCCGCCAACCTGGCGCTGGCGCTGGCCGCCGAGGGCGCCAGCGTCGGCCTGCTGGACGCCGACATCTACGGCCCCAGCCAGACCATGATGATGGGCGCCGGCGGCAAGCCCGAGAGCACCGACGGCAAGACCATGGAGCCTATCCGGGCGCACGGCCTGCAGCTCATGTCCATCGGCTTCCTGGTCGAGCCCGACCAGGCCATGATCTGGCGCGGCCCCATGGCCACCCAGGCGCTGGAGCAGATGCTGCGCCAGACGAACTGGAAGGACCTGGACTACCTGGTCGTCGACATGCCGCCCGGCACCGGCGACATCCAGCTCACGCTGAGCCAGCGCGTGCCGGTGACGGGCGCCGTCATCGTCACCACGCCGCAGGACATCGCCCTGCTCGATGCGCGCAAGGGCATCAAGATGTTCGAGAAGGTGGGCGTGCCCATCCTCGGCATCGTGGAGAACATGGCGGTGCACGTGTGCACGAACTGCGGCCATGTGGAGCACATCTTCGGCGCCGAGGGCGGCAGGAAGATGGCGGCCGACTACGGCATGCCCTACCTGGGGGCGCTGCCGCTGGCCCTGTCGATCCGCGAGCAGGCCGACGGCGGCCGCCCCACCGTGGTCGCCGAGCCCGAGGGCGAGATCGCCGCGCTGTACCGCGAGGTGGCGCGCCAGGTGGCGGTGGGCATCGCGCTCAAGGCCAAGGACTTCTCGGCGAAGTTCCCGACCATCACGGTGAGCAAGGACACCTGAGGCGGCAGGATCAGGCAAGGGCGGCCAGCAGCGCGGGCAGGTCCCACACCGGCACGACCTCCACGCCGTTCCTGAACGGAAAGCGCCGCGCCACCGGCGCGACGATGACGCCGCGCGTGGGGCGCAGGTCTTCCAGCGCCTGCCAGAAGCCCCGGCTGACGGTGGGCGCGGAGGAGAACTTGACTTCGATGCCGAGCGAATGCCGTCCGGCCTGCACGACGATGTCCATCTCTGCTCCCGCGGCCGTGCGGTAGAAGCTCATCTGCGCGCCTTCGGGCAGATGGGCGGCCACCTGCTCGACCACGAAACCTTCCCACGAGGCCCCCACGATCGGGTGCCCCTGCAGGTCCGGCAGGCTGGCGATGTTCAGCAGCGCGTGCAGCAGCCCGCTGTCGCGGATGTAGACCTTGGGCGACTTGACGAGCCGCTTGCCCACGTTGGGCAGGCAGGGTTCGAGCCGGCGCACCAGCATCGTGTCGACGAGCAGGTCGAGGTAGCGCGTGGCGGTGTGGTGCGAAGCACCCCCGAGGGACAGCGCCAGCTGCGAGGCGTTGAACATCTGCCCCTGCAGGTGGGCCAGCATGCGCCAGAAGCGGTGCAGTGCGTCGGCGGCCACGGCCACGCCCATCTGCGGGAGGTCGCGCTGCAGAAAGCTCTGGATGAAGTCCTGGCGCCACGCGTAGGCGAGCCGGTCGCCGGGCGCCAGGTGCGCCAGCGGGAAGCCGCCGCGCAGCCAGAGCGTCTGCAATGCGGCCAGGTCGGCCGGCACCTCGCTGGCCAGCAGGGGCGTCAGTTCCAGGTAGCCCACGCGGCCGGCCAGCGACTCGGCGCGCTGGCGCAGCAGGGCGCCGCTGGCCGAGCCCAGCAGCAGGAACCGGCCGGCCCGCCGGTCGGCGTCGATCTCCGGCCGCAGGTGCGTGAACAGGTCGGGCAGCATCTGCACCTCGTCCAGCACCACCAGCTTGTCGCGGTGCTGGGCGAGGAAGAGTTCGGGCTCGGCCAGCTGCGCCCGGTCGGAAGGGCGCTCCAGGTCGAGCACCAGCGTCTGCGGGCGCCGGTCCGCGACGCAGCGCGCCAGCGTCGTCTTGCCCACCTGGCGCGGTCCCAGGAGCACGACGCCGGGGTAGAAGTCCAGTCGTTCGAGCAGCAGGGCGCTCAGCTCGCGGTCGATCATCCTTGCATTCTGGCTGTCATGCTGCCAATATTCAAGGAAATTCACGCCGCCCCATGAACCTGCTCGCCTCCCTGCGTTACCTCGCCGCGCTCAGCGAGCACAAGCACTTCGGCCGTGCGGCCGCGGCCTGCCACATCACGCAGCCGGCGCTGTCGAATGCCTTGCGGGCGCTGGAGGCGGACTTCGGCGTGGTCATCGTGCGCCGGGGTCGCGCCTTCGCGGGCCTGACGCCGGAGGGCGAGACCGTGCTGGCCAGCGCGCGCCGCATGCTGCACGAGCACGAACTGCTGCAGCAGGCGCTGAAAAGCGAGGCGGGCAGGCCGCGCGGGCACCTGCGCATGGCCGCCGTGCCCACCGCCATCCCGCTGCTCACGCGCTTCGCCGCGCGGCTGCAGGCACGACACCCGGGCATCGTGCCCACGGTGCTCTCGATGAGTTCGGTGGAACTGGAAACGGGCCTGGACACGCTGGCGCTCGACCTCGCGCTGGGCTACATCGAGCGCAAGGGCCGGCCGGCGGCGGGCGGTGCCACCCGCCGCAACGCCTGGCCGCAGACCGTGGAGCACTACTTCCTGCTGCGCCGGCGCGAGGAGGCTCCGCCGGCTTCCAGGCGCGCCGCCAGGGCTGCCGCCCCGGCGAAGGCGGGGGTGGGGAAGAAGTCCGCCGACCCCCAGGACCTGCACATCGGCGCGTCCATCGGCTGGGCCGAGGCCGCGCGCCTGCCCCTGTGCCTGCTCACCCCGGAGATGCACAACCGGGCGATCATCGACCGCGCCTTCGCCGATGCCGGGGCCGAGGTCGCGCCCGCCATCGAGACCAACTCCGTCCTCGCCCTGGCGCTCAGCGTGCTGAACGGCAGGGTCTGCGCCGTGCTGCCCGGCGCCATGGTCGACACGGTGCGCGGGCAGGGCGAGCTGGAGGCGCTGCCGCTGGTGGCGCCCGAGGTGCGCACGCCCATCGGCTTCATGGCGCCCGCGGCCGTCAAGCCCTCGCGGGCGCTGGAGGCGGCGCTGGCGATGCTGCAGGAGCCGACATGGAAGGCGGAGGTCGGCGGCCACAGCGGGGCCCTGCACAAGAAGCGTTGACCCGCGGTGATTTCCGGATTGAATCCCTTCATACACCGATCCAATTTGCCCCCGGCGCCCCGCCTGCCTAGACTTTGACATTCCCGCTCCGCGGGCGCCGCGCCCTGCGCGGCTTCGTTGTCCAGGTCCCAGGCACATGACACACCCAGACCTTCCCCCGGCCCGCAAGGAGACATTGCTGGCCACGCCCGACGAACTGCGCGACCGCCTGCGGCAACTGGGCAAATCCTCCCTGCCCGCCGATGACCCGCGCCGCGCGGCGGTGCAGGAGATCGTGGCGGCACATGCCGGGCAGCCGGGGGCGCTGCTGCCCATCCTGCACGGCGTGCAGGACGCGCTGGGCTTCATTCCGCCCGTGCTGGTGGGCGACATCGCCGGGGCGCTGAACCTCTCGCGCGCCGAGGTGCACGGGGTCGTGAGCTTCTACCACCACTTCCGCAGCAGCCCGGCCGGGCGCCACGTGCTGGAGGTGTGCCGCGCCGAGTCCTGCCGGTCGATGGGTTCCGAGGCGCTGTGGGCGCATGCCTGCGACAGCCTGGGCCTGCCTGCCGAGGGCGGCACCACGCCCGACGGCGCGGTCACGCTGCAGCCGGTCTACTGCCTCGGGTTGTGCGCGCAGTCGCCCAGCATCGCGCTGGACGGGCAGCCGCGCGCGCGCATGAGCGCGGCGCGGCTCGATGCGCTGGTGGCGCGCAGCGTGGTGGACGAGGTGGCGGCATGAGCGGTGCGCCCGTCAGGGTCTACGTGCCCCGCGACAGCGCCGCACTGGCGGTGGGCGCCGACGAGGTGGCCGACGCGCTCGCGCGCTACTGCGCCGAGCGCGGCCAGGCCGTCGAGATCGTGCGCAACGGCTCGCGCGGCCTGCTGTGGCTGGAGCCGCTGGTGGAGGTGGCCACGCCCGCCGGCCGCGTGGCCTACGGCCCCGTGGCGCCGGAAGACGTGCCGGCCCTGCTCGATGCCGGCCTGCTGGCGGGCGGTGCGCACCCGCTGCGCCACGGCCCGACCGACGAGATGCCCTGGCTGAAGTCGCAGGAGCGCCTGACCTTCGCGCGCGTGGGCATCACCGATCCGCTCTCGCTGGCCGACTACGAGGCGCACGGCGGCTGGGCCGGCCTGCGGCGCGCGCTGGGCATGCCGGGCGAGGCCGTCGTGGCCGAGGTGCTCGACTCCGGCCTGCGCGGCCGCGGCGGTGCGGCGTTCCCGGCGGGCATCAAGTGGAAGACGGTGGCCGCCGCGCCGGCGGCGCAGAAGTACGTGGTCTGCAACGCCGACGAGGGCGATTCGGGCACCTTTTCCGACCGCATGGTGATGGAGGGCGACCCCTTCATGCTGGTCGAGGGCATGGCCATCGCGGGCCTGGCGGTGGGTGCCACGCGCGGCTACGTCTACGTGCGATCCGAATACCCGCATGCGGTGGCCGTGCTGCGCGAGGCCATCGCGCGCGCCGAGGGTGCGGGCTTCCTCGGCGCCGACGTGCTGGGCAGCGGCCGCGCCTTCCGCATGGAGGTGCGCAAGGCCGCCGGCGCCTACGTGTGCGGCGAAGAGACGGCCATGCTCGAAAGCATCGAGGGCAAACGCGGCCTGGTGCGCGCCAAGCCGCCGCTGCCGGCCATCCAGGGCCTGTTCGGCCAGCCCACGGTGATCCAGAACGTGATCAGCCTGGCGACGGTGCCCATCATCCTGGCCCGGGGCGCGGCCTTCTACAAGGACTTCGGCATGGGCCGCTCGCGCGGCACCCTGCCCGTCCAGCTGGCCGGCAACGTGAAGCAGGGTGGGCTGGTCGAGAAGGCCTTCGGCATCACGCTGCGCCAGCTGATGTTCGACTACGGCGGCGGCACGGCCTCGGGCCGGCCGCTCAAGGCCGTGCAGGTGGGCGGCCCGCTGGGCGCCTACGTGCCCGAATCGCAGTGGGACCTGCCGCTGGACTACGAGGCCTTCGCCGCCGTCGGCGCGGTGGTGGGCCACGGCGGCATCGTGATGCACGACGACACGGCCGACCTGGCCGGGCTCGCGCGCTACGCGATGGCGTTCTGCGCCATCGAGTCCTGCGGCAAGTGCACGCCCTGCCGCATCGGCTCCACGCGCGGCGTGGAGGTGATCGACCGCATCGCCGCGAGCACCGGCGAGGCGCGCGAGCAGCAGGTGGAACTGCTGCGCGACCTGTGCGACACCATGCTGCACGGCTCGCTGTGCGCCATGGGCGGCATGACGCCGTACCCGGTGCTCTCCGCACTGGACCACTATCCCGAAGACTTCGGCCTGCAGCCCGCGGCCGCCGGCGCCTGAAAAACTGGAGGCCCACGATGACCTCATCCGCCCAAGAGATGGACTACGGAACCCCCGCGCGCGCCACGGCCCGCGAAGTGACGCTGGAGATCGACGGCCGCAGCGTGACCGTGGCCGCCGGCGAATCGGTGATGCGTGCCGCCATCGAGGCCGGCGTGCAAGTGCCCAAGCTCTGCGCCACCGACAGCCTGGAGCCCTTCGGCTCCTGCCGCCTGTGCCTGGTGGAGATCGAGGGGCGCAAGGGCTACCCGGCCTCGTGCACCACGCCGGTCGAGCCCGGCATGAAGGTGCGCACCCATTCGCCCAGGCTGCACCAGCTGCGCAAGGGCGTGATGGAGCTGTACATCTCCGACCACCCGCTCGACTGCCTGACCTGCGGCGCCAACGGCAACTGCGAGCTGCAGGACATGGCCGGCGCCACCGGCCTGCGCAACGTGCGCTACGGCTTCGACGGGGCGAACCACCTGCAGGACGCCAAGGACGAGTCCAACCCCTACTTCACCTACGACCCGAGCAAGTGCATCGTCTGCAGCCGCTGCGTGCGCGCCTGCGAGGAGACGCAGGGCACCTTCGCGCTGACCATCGACGGCCGCGGCTTCGACTCGCGCGTGGCGGCGGGGCAGAACGAGGACTTCATGGACAGCGAGTGCGTCAGCTGCGGCGCCTGCGTGCAGGCCTGCCCCACCGCCACGCTGCAGGAGAAGTCGCTGATCGAGCTGGGCCAGCCCTCGCACAGCGTCGTCACCACCTGCGCCTACTGCGGCGTGGGCTGCGGCTTCAAGGCCGAGATGAAGGGCAGCGAGGTGGTGCGCATGGTGCCGTGGAAGGACGGCAAGGCCAACGACGGCCACTCCTGCGTCAAGGGCCGCTTCGCCTGGGGCTACGCCACGCACCCGGACCGCATCACCAGGCCCATGATCCGCGCGAAGATCACCGACCCGTGGCGCGAGGTGAGCTGGGAAGAGGCGATCGGCCACGCGGCCTCTGAGTTCCGCCGCATCCAGGCCAAGTACGGGCGCGACGCCGTGGGCGGCATCACCTCCTCGCGCTGCACCAACGAGGAGACCTACCTCGTGCAGAAGCTCATCCGCGCGGCCTTCGGCAACAACAACGTCGACACCTGCGCGCGCGTGTGCCATTCGCCCACCGGCTACGGCCTGGGGCAGACGCTGGGCACCTCGGCCGGCACGCAGACCTTCAAGTCGGTGGAGGAGTCCGACGTCATCATGGTGATCGGCGCCAACCCCGGCGCCGCGCACCCGGTCTTCGCCTCGCGCATGAAGAAGCGGCTGCGCGAGGGCGCGAAGCTGATCGTGATCGACCCGCGCCAGATCGACCTGGTGAAGTCGCCGCACATCCGCGCCGACTTCCACCTGCAACTGCGCCCGGGCACCAACGTGGCCGTGATCACCGCCATGGCGCACGTGGTGGTGACCGAGGGCCTGCTGGCCGACGCCTACATCGCCGAACGCTGCGAGGATGCCTCCTTCCAGGCCTGGAAGGCCTTCGTCGCGCGGCCCGAGAACTCGCCCGAGGCGACCGAGCGCGTCAGCGGCGTGCCCGCCGAGCTGCTGCGCGGCGCCGCGCGCCTGTACGCCACCGGCAGCGCCGACGGGCGGCGCGGCGAGCGGCCCGTCAACGCCGCCATCTACTACGGCCTGGGCGTGACCGAGCATGCGCAGGGCTCGACCATGGTCATGGGCATCGCCAACCTGGCGATGGCCACGGGCAACGTCGGGCGCGAGGGCGTGGGCGTGAACCCGCTGCGCGGCCAGAACAACGTGCAGGGCAGCTGCGACATGGGCTCCTTCCCGCACGAGCTGCCGGGCTACCGCCACATCGGCGACGCCGCCGTGCGCGGCCGGTTCGAGGCTGCCTGGGGCGTGGCGCTGCAGGCCGAGCCGGGCCTGCGCATTCCCAACATGTTCGAGGCCGCGCTGGACGGCAGCTTCATGGGCCTGTACTGCGAGGGCGAGGACATCGTGCAGTCCGACCCCGACACGCAGCACGTGGCGGCGGCGCTCTCGGCCATGGAGTGCATCGTGGTGCAGGACATCTTCCTGAACGAGACGGCCAAGTACGCGCACGTCTTCCTGCCCGGCTCCTCCTTCCTGGAGAAGGACGGCACCTTCACCAACGCCGAGCGCCGCATCTCGCGCGTGCGGCAGGTGATGGCGCCGCTGGGCGGGTATGCCGACTGGGAGGTGACGCAGCTGCTGTCCAACGCGCTGGGCTACCCCATGAACTACCGCCATCCGAGCGAGATCATGGATGAGATCGCTGCGCTCACGCCCACCTTCGCCGGCGTGAGCTACGAGAAGATCGACCGCCTGGGCAGCGTGCAGTGGCCCTGCAACGAGGGCACCGACGAGGGCGGCACCGCGACCATGCACATCGGCGGCTTCGTGCGCGGCAAGGGCCGCTTCTTCGTCACGCAGTACGTGGAGAGCGACGAGAAGGTCACGCCGCGCTACCCGCTGCTGCTGACCACCGGGCGCATCCTCTCGCAGTACAACGTGGGTGCCCAGACGCGGCGCACGCCCAACAACCGGTGGCACAGCGAGGACCGGCTGGAGATCCACCCCGTCGACGCCGAGGACCGCGGCATCGTCCACGACCAGTGGGTGGCCGTGCGCAGCCGCGCCGGCGAGACCGTGCTGCGCGCCACGATCACCGAACGCATCCAGCCGGGCGTGGTCTACACCACCTTCCACTTCCCCGAGTCGGGCGCCAACGTCATCACCACCGACAGCTCCGACTGGGCCACCAACTGCCCCGAGTACAAGGTGACGGCCGTGCAGGTGATGCCGGTGAGCCAGCCCTCGCGCTGGCAGCAGGAGTTCCAGCGCTTCCACGCCGAGCAGCTCGGCCTGCTGAACGCCGCCCGCGCGCCGCAGGAAGCGGCGGCGGTCATGGGCAAGTGACGACGATGGATGCCGGCAACCTGGTCCGCATGGCCAACCGCATCGGCGACTTCTTCGAGTCGCAGCCCGACCGCGCCGCGGCGCTGGCCGACATCGCCGACCACTTGCGCAAGTTCTGGGAGCCGCGCATGCGGCGCGAATTCCTGGCGCTGCTGGAAGGCGGCGCGGCCGGCGAGCTCAAGCCGATCGTGCGCGAGGCGGTGCTGGCGCATCGCGCCGAGCTGATGCCGGACTGAATGCGGTCCGGTCCGGCCGGCGCCTCGGCCCTCAGTCGTCGACGCCGATCATCACGCTGGAGGCCTTGATCACGCCATAGGCCTTCGCGCCCTCCTTGAGGCCCAGCGCCTGGGCCGAGTTGCTGGTGATGGTGGAGGTGATCTGCACGCCCGGCGCGATCTCCAGCGTGACTTCGGTGGAGACCGGGCCGCGGACGATGGAGACGACGGTGCCGGGCAGGACGTTGCGTGCGCTGATCTTCATGGGGGTCTCCTGGGGCGAGGGGAGGGAAGAGGGTGCAGTGTGCCCCCCGCGCGCGCCGCGCGTCCATTCGGGGTGTAATGAAGCCTGCCTGCCATCGACCGCATGAACGCCTCCACCTCCACCCCTGCCGTCTCCGAAGCCGACGCCCTGCCCGCGCTCGCGCATCTGCCGGTGCAGGTCGCCACCGTCGAGGGCGCGGCCGTGCGGCAGCAGGCGCGCCAGGACGTGCTGGCGGCCGAGGTGCCGGTGTCGCTGGTCTTCAACGGCATCGCGCACGCCGTGATGATGGCGACGCCGCGCGACCTGGAGGACTTCGCGCTGGGCTTCGCGCTCAGTGAGGGCATCCTCGACGATGCGGCGCAGTGCTACGGCATCGAGGTGCGCGCGCTCGCCGCGGCCGAGGCCGGCCTGCCGCCCGGCGTGGATGCGGTCGAGGTGCAGCTGGAGGTGGCCACGCGCGCCTTCGAGCGGCTGAAGGACCGGCGCCGTAGCCTGGCGGGCCGCACCGGCTGCGGGGTGTGCGGCGTCGAGAGCTTCGCCGGGCTGGACCTGGACCTGCCGCGGCGCCCGGCGCCGGCGTGGATCGGCCGCGTGGACCTGCCCACGGTGCTGCACGCCTTCGCCCAGCTCGCGCCGCGCCAGGCGCTCAACGCCGAGGCCGGCGCCATCCACGCCGCCGCCTGGGCGAGCGCCGACGGTGCGCTCGCCGAGGTGCTGGAGGACGTGGGCCGCCACAACGCGCTGGACAAGCTCATCGGCCGCCTGGCGCGCGCCGGGCGCCAGGGCGAGCCCGGCTTCGTGCTGATGACCAGCCGCGGCAGCCACGAACTGGTGCGCAAGTGCGCCCGCGTCGGCATCGCGGCGATGGCGACCATCTCGGCGCCCACGGCCATGGGCGTGCGCATGGCCGAGCTGTGCGGCCTGACGCTCTGGGGGCTGTGCCGCGCGCCGCGCGGCGTGCTGTACGCGGCGCCCGCGTCCTCGGGCTCCTAGCCGCCGCGGGCGGCGTGCCGTCCGAGCGCGCTTGTCGGACGTGTCTCGCAGACACCGTGCCCTGCCGGGGCTACCGTGGGCGATACCGGTGCGCGGCGGCCCCGCCGGCGCCGGCCATCCCCACGAGAAAAGGAAGCTCCCATGAGTTCGAATGCGTCTTCGTCCAAGCCCGGCAAGCTGGTGCTCGACCAGGCGAGGCTGGATGCCGCCAAGCAGAGCCTCGACCAGGGCGCCGTCACGCCCGACCTGGGCCGCTGGCGGGAGGACATCGTCCAGTTGCTCAACGACGCGCTGGCCACCGAGCTGGTCTGCGTGCTGCGCTACAAGCGCCACCACTTCACGGCTACCGGGCTCGAGTCCCCGGCGATCGCGGAAGAGTTCCTGGTGCACGCCACCGAGGAGCAGGCCCATGCCGACAAGATCGCGCAGCGCATCGTCCAGCTGGGCGGAGAGCCCGACCTGAACCCCGACAGCCTCACCCGCCGCAGCCACGCCGACTACGACGAGGCGCTGGACCTGCACGCGATGATCCGCGCCAACCTGGTGGCCGAACGCGTCGCCATCGAGGCCTACACGCAGATGATCGAGCTGATCGGCGGCAAGGACCCCACCACCCGGCGGCTGATCGAGCAGATCCTCGAACAGGAGCAGGAGCACGCCGACGAGCTGTCGGACTGGATGACGAAGGCGAAGTAGGCGCCTGCGGCCGCGATGACCCGCGGCGCCCAGGGGCGACCCGCCCTTGGGCTATCGTCGCTCCCCATGAACGCCGCCATCCGCCTGGGCTGGCGCACCCTTCGCCGCGACCTGCGCGCCGGCGAACTGCGCCTGTTGATCGTCGCCGTGCTGCTGGCCGTGGCCGCGCTCACGGCCGTGGGCTTCTTCGCCGACCGGCTCCAGGGCGGCCTGCAGCGCGACGCGCGCCAGCTGCTCGGCGGCGACGCGGTGCTGGTGACGGACAACCCGACGCCGCCGGCCTTCGCGCAGCGCGCCGCGGCGCTGGGGCTGGACGGCGCGATGACCTACACCTTCCCGACCATGGCGCGTGCACCCGACGCGCAGGGCGGCGCCAGCCGGCTGGTGGCCTTCAAGGCGGTGGCGCCGGGCTACCCGCTGCGCGGCAGCCTGCAGGTGGCGGCCACGGCCGACGGCGCGGGTGAGACCACGCGCGAGGTGCCCGCGCCCGGTCAGGTGTGGGTCGACGCCGGGCTGCTCGCCGCGCTCGATCTCAAGGTGGGCGACACGCTGCTGCTGGGCGATGCGGGCCTGGCGATCTCGCGCGTGATCGTGATCGAGCCCGACCGCGGCGCCGGCTTCATGAGCTTCGCGCCGCGCGTCATGGTCAACCAGGCCGACGTGCCGCGCACCGGCCTCGTGCAGCCGGCCAGCCGCATCACCTACCGCTTCGCCGTCGCCGGCGGCGCCAGGGCGGTGAAGGCGTTCTCCGACGAGCTGGACGCCGTCATCAAGAAGGGCGAGCTGCGCGGCGCGCGGCTGGAGTCCTTCGAAAGCGGCCGCCCCGAGATGCGCCAGACGCTGGACCGCGCGAGCAAGTTCCTCAACCTCGTCGCGCTGCTGGCGGCGCTGCTTTCGGCCGTGGCGGTGGCGCTGGCGGCGCGCGGCTTCGCGGCCCGCCACCTGGACGACTGCGCCATGCTGCGCGTGCTGGGCGAGAGCCAGCGCGCCATCGCCACCGCTTACATCGTGGAGTTCGCGCTGGTCGGCCTGGCGGCCAGCCTGCTCGGCGTGTTCGTGGGCTGGGGCGTGCACCACCTCTTCGTGCTGCTGCTGGCCGGGCTGGTCGAGACGGCGCTGCCCGCGCCCACGCTGTGGCCGGCCGCCTTCGGCATCGGCGTCGGGCTGACGCTGCTCTTCGCCTTCGGCCTGCCGCCGGTGCTGCAACTGGCCCGGGTGCCGCCCCTGCGCGTGATCCGGCGCGACGTCGGCGGCCTGCGGCCGGCCTCGGCGGCGGTGCTGGGCGTGGGCACGCTGGGCTTCGCGGCCCTGCTGCTGGCGGCCAGCAGCGACGTGAAGCTCGGCGGCATCGCGGTGGGCGGCTTCGCCGGCGCGGTGCTGCTCTTCGCCTTGCTGGCGTGGGTGGCGGTGAAGCTGCTGCGCCGGCTGGTCAACGAGGCCACGGCGCCGCGCTGGCTGGTGCTGGCGACGCGGCAGATCTCGGCGCGGCCGGCCTATGCGGTGGTGCAGGTCAGCAGCCTGGCGGTGGGCCTGCTGGCGCTGGTGCTGCTGGTGCTGCTGCGCACCGACCTGGTGGCGAGCTGGCGGCGCGCCACGCCGCCGGATGCGCCCAACCGCTTCGTCATCAACGTGATGCCCGACCAGGAGGAGGCCTTCCGCACGGCGCTGAACGGCGCCGGCGTGGGCCGCTACGACTGGTATCCGATGTTCCGCGGCCGGCTGGTCGCCATCAACGGCAGGCCCGTCTCGCCCGACGACTACGCCGACGACCGCGCCAAGCGCCTGGTGGACCGGGAGTTCAACCTCAGCAACGCGGCCGACAAGCCGCCGCACAACGAGATCGAGCAGGGCGCCTGGACGAGCGGCGAGGCCGGCAGCGTGAGCGTGGAGGAGGGCCTGATGGAGACGCTGGGCCTGAAGATGGGCGACACGCTGAGCTTCGACATCGGCGGCATCCCCAGCGAGGCGCGCATCACCTCCACCCGCAAGGTGGACTGGGGCTCGATGCACGCCAACTTCTTCGTCATGTACCCGGTGGCCGCCATGCCGGCCGAGGTGCCCGTCACCTTCATGGGCGCCTTCCGCGCGCCGGAGCGCCAGGGCTTCGACAACGCGCTGGTGCGCCAGTTTCCCAACGTCACCAATGTGGACATGAGCGCCACCATCGCCCAGGTGCAGCGCGTGCTCGACCAGGTGATCCGCGCGGTGGAGTTCCTCTTCGGCTTCACGCTGGCGGCGGGACTGGTGGTGCTGTTCGCCGCCGTCACCGCCACCCGCGAGGAGCGCGCCAGGGAGTTCGCCGTGATGCGTGCCGTCGGCGCCCGCGCCGCGCTGCTGCGCCAGGTGCAGCGCGCCGAACTGGCCGGCGTGGGGCTGCTGGCCGGGCTGCTGGCGAGCATCGTCGCCTCGGTCATCGGCTGGGGCCTTGCGCGCTGGGTGTTCGAGTTCAGCTGGACCGCCTCGCCCCTGGTGCCGCTGGCCGGCGGTGCGGCCGGCGCGCTGCTGGCGCTGGCGGCCGGGTGGTGGGGCCTGCGCGAGGTGCTGCGCCGGCCGGTGGTGGCCACGCTGCGGCAGGCGGCGGAGTGAACGCCGCGCCGGGCGCGAGGCACGGATGAGCGACGCCGCGTCCGCGCGCCTGGCACAGGCCCTGCGCGCGCACCTGGCGCGGCAGACCGGCGCGCCCGTGGACGCCGTGGAGACGCACATCTCCCGCCTGCTGCTGGCGCGCGATGCCGCGTACAAGCTCAAGAAGCCGGTGCGCCTGCCCTTCGCCGACTTCTCGGCCCTGGACGCGCGCCGCCGCTTCTGCGAGGAAGAACTGCGCCTGAACCGGCGCCTTGCGCCGAGCTTGTACCTGGACGTGCGGCCCGTGCTCGGCACGCCCGAAGCGCCGCGCATCGGCCGGCCCGGCGAGGCGCCCGGCGAGGCCATCGACTGGGTGCTGCGGATGCAGCGCTTCGCCACCGGCCAGGAGGCGGACGCGCTGCTGCGCCGGGGCGCGCTCACCGCGCAGGAGCTCGACGTCTTCGCCCTGCGCCTGGCGCGCTTCCATGCCGGGGCGCCGGTGGCCGCTGCGGCGCAGGGCTTCGGCACGCCGCAGCGCGTGGGCGCGGCGATGGCGGACGTGATCGAGCGGCTGGCGCCGCTGCTGGCCGGGGATGCGGACGCGGCGCAGCGGCTGGCGCGTCTGCGCACTGCCTTCGGGCACGCCCGCTCCGCGCTCGAACAGGCATGGGCCGCGCGCCTGGCCGGCGGCCATGTGCGCGAAGGCCACGGCGACCTGCACCTGGCCAACCTGGTGCGCCTGGCCGACGGGCTGACCGCCTTCGACTGCATCGAGTTCGACCCCGGCCTGCGCTGGATCGACACCCTGGCGGACCTGGGCTTCCTGACCATGGACCTGAAGGCCCACGGACGGCCCGGGCTGGCCTGGCGCTTCCTCGACCGCTACCTCGAAGCCGCGGGCGACCACGGCGGCCTGCCGGTGCTGCGCGCCTACGAGGCCTACCGCGCCGGCGTGCGCGAGCTGGCGGCCCGCCTGCGCGAGGCGGGCAGCGCGCCGCTGCCGCCGGCCCGACCGGCCTACCTGGCCTGCGCCGAAGCCCTGGCCGCGCCGGACGGCTGCCGGCCGCGGCTGCTCGTGACGCACGGCCTGTCGGGCTCGGGCAAGTCCACCGTGGCCGCCGCGCTGCTGGAGGCGGCCGGCGCCGTGCGCCTGCGCTCGGACGTGGAGCGCAAGCGCCTGGCGGGCCTGGCGCCGCTGCAGCGCTCCGCCGACGCCGGCCTGGACATCTACACCGCCGAGGCGACCGCGCGCACCTTCGACCGCCTGCACGCGCTGGCCGACGTGGCGCTGCGGGCCGGCTATGCGGTCATCGTCGATGCCGCCTTCCTGCGCCGCGCCGAACGCGAACGCTTCCGCACGCTGGCCCGCGAACGGCACGCGCCCTTCGCCATCCTGCATTGCCATGCGGACGAGCGCGCGCTGCGCGAGCGCGTCGCCCGCCGGCAGGCGCTGGGCGCCGACCCCTCCGAGGCCGGCCTGCAGGTGCTGGCCCGCCAGGGCGGCTGGGCCGAGCCGCCCGGCGCCGACGAGCTGCCCGTCACCATCGACGTGCCCACCGATGTACCGTGGGACGCAGCCGCGCTGGCCCGGCGCTGGGCGGCGCTTGACTTGCCTCAAGCCTGAGGCGAACCTGCGCTGGCATGCTGGAGGCATGCATCGCGCCCCGGCACCCCGAGCCGGCGGCCTGGACACCATCTCACCAGAGGCCTCCTTCCATGACCGCACTCGACGAACCCCAACGGCAGCAGCTTCGCGCCCGGCTGGCGCAGCGCCAGGCCGAACTGCTGCGCGAACTCGGCCAGTTCCAGCGCGACCGGCTCGACATCGCTGCCCAGGAGGCCGGCCACGAGGTCATCGACCAGGCCGAGGTGGCCGAGCGCCGCGAACGCGAGGACGTCGGCGAGGCCGAGGCCAGCCGCGACCACGACGAGCTGGTGGCCGTGCGCGCCGCACTGGCGCGCATGGACGACGGCAGCTATGGCGAATGCATCGACTGCGGCGTCGACATCGGCTTCGCGCGGCTGTCGGCCCAGCCTGCCGCGGCGCGCTGCCTGCCGTGCCAGGAGAAGGCCGAGCGGCGTTGAGCCGCGGCGCGCCGCTCAGCCCGCGTCGGCCGCCAGCCTGAAGCCGATGTTGCTGCTGCTGCTGTGCGGCGCGTTCGAGCTGCGCGCGGCAACGCGGTAGCGGTTGCAGTAGCTGTCGTGGCACAGGAAGGAGCCGCCGCGCATCGAGCGCTGGCCGCTCTCGCGCGTGTCCAGCGGCGACTCGTGCGGCGTGGCGCGGTGGTAGTCGGGGTGGAAGGCGTCCGCACACCACTCCCACACGTTGCCGCACACGTTGAACAGGCCGAAGCCGTTGGGGGCGAAGGCGTCGGCCGGCACCGGGCCGGGCTGCCAGCCCGGCGCCGGCGCATCGGGGAAGGCGTCGCCCTGCCAGGTGTTGCAGCGGCGCTCGCCGTCCGGCATCAGCGCGTCGCCCCAGGCCAGGCGCCGGCCTTCGAGCCCGCCGCGGGCGGCGTATTCCCACTCGGCCTCGCTGGGCAGGCGCGCGCCGGCCCAGGCGCAGTAGGCCCGGGCATCGTTCCATGACACGTGGACCACCGGATGGCCGGGGCGCGCATGGACGTGCGAGCCCGGGCCTTCGGGGCGCTGCCAGCACGCATGCTCGACCGCGCGCCACCAGGGCAGGCCCGGGGCGGGCGCAGCGGCCTGCCGCAGCGCGGGCGGCAGTTGGTGTGCGAAGACGTAGGAGTGGCCGATGCGCTCGGCCTCGGTGACGTAGCGCGTGGCGCGCACGAACTCGGCGAAGGCGCGGTTCGTCACCGTCGTCGGCGCGACGCGGAAGGGCGGCAGGCTCACGCGCCGCGCCGGCCCCTCGCCGTCGGCCGCGAAGCCGTCGCGGTCGTCGGTGCCCATGGTGAAGCTGCCGCCCGGCAGGGCGATCCAGTGCAGCGCTGCGCCAGGCGTGCGCCGCATGTCGACAGGCGCGGCGGCCGGCATGGCGGCGGCATCGGCCGGCCGCGTGGGCGAGCAGCACGCCTTGCGCTGCGGCGGCGCGGCCTCGTGCATCGCGGCTCAGCCCCGCCGGGCTTCCTCCACGATCTCTTCCTCCCAGAAGGCGGGCGGCGTCTGCTGCTCCTTCATGAGCTGCAGGATCTTCTCGCGCGGGATCACGCCGCAGCGTTTCGCCCAGGCCTCGTACTGCGCCTTCATGTCGGCCACGCGCGCGGGATGCTGCGCCGCCAGGTCGTGCAGCTCGGTGCGGTCGGCCTCCATGTCGTACAGCTCCCAGTCCTGCGGGTACTTGCGCACCAGCTTCCACTTGCCGATGCGCACGGCGGCGTTGCCCTCGTGCTCCCAGAACATGGGTGGGCGCTCGGGCAGGTCCTGCGCGAAGGCCGGGCGCAGGCTGTGGCCTTCCAGCGGCTCGACCGTGCGACCCTGGTGCCGGGCGGGGTAGGACGTGGCCGTCACGTCCAGCAGGGTGGCCATGATGTCGGGCAGGTAGCCCGGCGTGTGGCGCACCTCGCCGCGCTGCGCGATGCCGGCGGGCCAGTGCATGATCAGCGGCGTGGAGATGCCGCCCTCGTGGATCCAGTGCTTGTACAGCCGGAAGGGCGCGTTCGAGAGGTTGGCCCAGGCGGTGCCGTAGCTCTGGTAGGTGTTCTCGGGGCCCGGCATCAGGTCGGGGTTGTTGCCGAAGTGCACCGGCTCGCCCTTGCGCGTGGTGGCCTTGGCGATGCGCAGCTTGTGCACCAGCTCGTCCACCGTCACGTGCTCGGGGATGTCCTCGGCGCAGGCGCCGTTGTCGGCCAGGAAGATGACCAGCGTGTTCTCCATCTGGCCCGTGTCCTCCAGCGCCTTCAGGATGCGGCCGATGCCCTGGTCCATGCGGTCGATCTGCGCCGCGTAGACCTCCATGCAGCGCAGCAGCCAGGCCTTGTGCTCGGCTTCGGTCCAGGGCGGCTGCGTCGGGTCGCGCTCGGTCAGTTGCCAGATGTCGCGCAGGATGCCGCTGTCCACCAGCTTCTTCAGGCGCTCTTCGCGCAGCGCGTCCCAGCCGGCGTCGAAGCGGCCCTTGTATTTCGCGATGTCCTCCTCGTGCGCGTGCAGCGGCCAGTGCGGCGCGGTGTAGGCCACGTACTGGAAGAAGGGCGTGCCGGCATGCTCCTTCGCATGGCGGCGGATGGTGTCGGCCGCGTCGTCGCTGATGGCGTCGGTGTAGAACCAGCCGTCGTCGGCCGAGGCCTCGTGCTCCACGTTCTCGTTGCCGCGGGTGAGCGTGTTGGGGTCGTAGAAGCTGCCGGCGCCGATGATGGTGCCGAAGAAGGCGTCGAAGCCGCGCTGCATCGGCCAGGCGTCGGTCGGCTCGGTGAGGTTGCCGGCCACGTGCCACTTGCCGCTCATGTAGGCACGGTAGCCGCTGGCCTTCAGCGCCTCGGGGATGGTCACGCAGCGGTGGTTGAGGTTGCCGGCGTAGCCTTCGGGGCCGAAGTCGTAGGTCAGGATGCCGATGCCCGTCTGGTGCGGGTGCAGGCCGGTCAGCAGCGAGGCGCGCGAGGGGCTGCAGCGCGCCGTGTTGTAGAACTGCGAGAAGCGCAGGCCGCCGGCGGCCAGCCGGTCGAGGTGGGGCGTGTCGACCTCGCCGCCGTAGCAGCCGATGTCGGAAAAGCCCATGTCGTCGTTCAGGATCAGGACGACGTTCGGTTTCTTGGCTGAAGTCATAGTCTTTCTCCGCTGGCGCGGTCGAACAGGTGGGCGGACTCGGGGGCGAAGGCCAGGTGCACCGGCTGGCCTTCCGCCGGTGCGGCGCCGTTGGGCTCGGTCTTGAGCTTGGCCCGCTGCCCGCCGGCGTCGAGGTGGACCACCAGGCTGTCGCCCAGGTCCTCCACGAAATCCACGCGGGCCGGCAGGCCGGCGGGCGCGAGGCGCAGGTCGCCGGGGCGCACGCCGAGCACGACCTCGCCCTCGCGCACCGCGGCGGGTGCGACGGGGGTGCCGTTCACGTGCACCTGGCCGCCGGAGACGGTGGCGTCCAGCAGGTTCATCGGCGGCGTGCCGATGAAGCCGGCCACGGCCACGGTCGCCGGCTTCATGAAGATGTCCTTGGGCGTGCCGGTCTGCACCAGCCGGCCTTCCATGAACACCGCCACGCGGTCGGCGATGGTCATGGCCTCCTCCTGGTCGTGCGTGACGTACACCGCCGTCACGCCCAGCGCGCGCTGCAGGCGGCGCAGCTCGGCGCGGGTCTCGATGCGCAGCTTGGCGTCGAGGTTGGACAGCGGCTCGTCCAGCAGGAACAGGCGCGGCTTGCGCACGATGGCGCGGGCCAGGGCGCAGCGCTGCTGCTGGCCGCCCGAGAGCTGGCCGGGCTTGCGTTCCAGCAGGTGCGCGATGTTCACCTTGGCGGCCGCTTCCTTCACCGCCGCATCGATTTCGGCGCGGGGCGTGCCGATCATCTTCAGCGGGAAGGCGATGTTCTCGGCCACCGTCATGTGCGGGTACAGCGCATAGCTCTGGAAGACCATCGCCACGTCGCGCTCGCCGGGCTCCTGGTGCGTCACGTCGGCGTCGTCGAGCCAGACGCGGCCCTCGTTCACCTCCTCCAGCCCGGCGAGGATGCGCAGCGTGGTGGTCTTGCCCGAGCCCGAGGGCCCCAGCAGCGCGAAGAACTCGCCCGGCCGGATGCTCAGGTCCATGCCGTGCAGCGCGGTGAAGCTGCCGTGGCGCTTGACCACGCCCTCCATGCGGACGCTTCCGTATCGGCTCATCGACGACCCCCTCCCTTGACGGCGCCCACGGTGAGCCCCTTGACGATGTGGCGCTGGGCGAACAGGCCGATCAGGATGACCGGCGCCATGGCCAGCATGGCCCCGGCGGCCAGCCGCGCCCACTGCGTCTGCTCCAGCGAAATGAAGTTGTACATGGCCACGGTGACGGGCCGCACCTTGTTGCCGCCGAGCACGACGGCGAAGAGGAACTCGTTCCAGGCGTTGAGGAACACGAAGATCGTCGTCACCGCGATGCCGCCGCGCACCTGCGGCAGGATCACGTACCACAGCGTGCGCAGCCGGCCGGCGCGGTCGAGCAGCGCGGCCTCTTCCATCTCGTAGGGGATGTCCTCGAAGTACGAGACCATCAGCCACACCGCGAAGGGCAGCGAGAAGGTGAGGTAGATGGCCGTCAGGCCGCTGTAGCTGTCGAGTCCGCCGATCTTCTGCAGCACCAGGTAGAAGGGGATGATGAGACCCACCGGCGGCAGCATCTGCGTGGCCAGCACGTAGAAGCCCGAGGCGCGCTTGCCCGGGTAGCGCAACCGCGCCAGCGCGTAGGCGGCCGGCACGGCGAACAGCATGGTCAGGAAGGTGGCCCAGCCCGAGACCACGAGGCTGGACCACAGGTTGGGCAGGATCGACGAGCCGCCGGAGATCACCTCGCGGTAGTTGTCCAGCGTGGGCGTGAAGAAGACCTTCGGCGGGTAGGCGAGCACGTCGCGCTCGGTCTTGAAGGAGGTGAGCAGCCCCCACAGCACGGGGAAGGCCCACACGGCCAGCAGGAGCAGTGCGACGGCCCACAGCGCGGCATGGCGCAGCGCCTTGTTGCGGCCGTTCATGACCGGGCCTTTCGCAGCCGGAACATCAGCCAGGACACGGCCATCGTGATGCCCAGCAGCACCATCGCCAGCGAGGAGCCGTAGCCGATGTTCAGCTCGGTGAAGGAGGTGCGGTAGGCGTACAGGTTCAGGATCTCGGTGGCCGAGCCCGGCCCGCCGCCGGTGGCCGCGAAGATGGCCGCGAAGGCCGACAGCGCGGTCATCGTCCGCAGGATCACCACCATCACCACCGCCGGGCGGATCAGCGGCAGCGTGATGTGGCGGAAGCGCTGCCAGGCGCCCGCGCGGTCCAGCCGCGCCGCCTCGTAGATGTCGCCGGGCAGCGTCGAGAGCGTGGCCAGCAGCACCAGGAAGGCGAAGGGCGTCCACTGCCAGGTGTGGATGGCGATCACCGAGATCAGCGCCAGTTGCGGGTCGCCCAGCCAGTTGTGGCTGCCCAGGCCGAGCGCGCGCGTGGCCACGTCCACCAGCCCCACGTCGGGCGCCAGCACCAGCGTGCGCCAGAACAGGCCCACCACCACCGGCGCCAGCACGATCGGCAGGATGGCGCCCACGCGCAGCACGCCCTGGCCCTTCGGGATCTGCAGCACCAGGAGCGCCAGGCCCAGCCCGATCAGCACCTGCAGCACCACCGTGCTGGCGGTGTAGACCAGCGTGAGCCACAGCGAATTCCAGAAGCGCGGGTCGCTGCCCATCTGGGCGTAGTTGTCCAGCCCGGCGAAGCCCGACATCCAGGGCATGCCCAGGTCGATGCGGTTCAGGCTGTTCCATGCCAGGTAGACCAGCGGCACGGTGGTCACCAGCAGCAGCGCCAGCAGCGCCGGCGCCAGCAGCGCGAGGGCGAAGCGGCGCTCCTGCGCCGCCAGCGTCAGGGCAGGGCGCACGCGCTCAGCCCTTCATGAGCTGCGCGATGCGCGCCTGCGCCTCGTCCAGCGCCGCCTTGGGCTTCTTCTGCCCGACCAGCGCCGCCTGGATGCCGGTGGCCAGGGTCTCGCCGATGGCCGGCCACTGCGGCACGCGTGGGCGCCACTCGACGTCGGTGTCCTGCTCCAGCGAGTCGAGCGCGGCCTGGATGAAGTTGTCGCCCGCGCCCTTCATGGCATCGGCGAACTCGGGCGACTTCCACAGCGACAGCCGGTTGATGCCCGAGCGCTTCGCCGCTCCGGCGGACTTCCACGAGGTGCGCGCCTGCGTCTCGGCCGAGGTGGCCCAGATGATGAACAGCCAGGTCGCCTTCTTGGCCTTCTCCGGCAGGGCGGCGTTGATCGGGAAGCCCCAGTTCCAGATCGAGGTGACGCACTTGTCCCGGGGGCCCTTGGGCCAGCGCGCGTAGCCGATCTTGCCGGCCACCTTCGACTTCTCGGGGTTGGTGATGACGGCGGCCGAGGAATGGGCATCGATGTAGCAGCCCAGCGTGCCCTGCGAGAAGGCGTCGGCGATGTCCGGCCAGTTCCAGTTGCGCACCGCGGGCGGCGCGTACTGGCTGAGCGTGTTCACGTACCACTCCAGCGCCTGCACCGCCTCGGGCGAGTTGACGACCACGTCCTTGCCCCGGAACCAGCCGCCGCCGAAGCCCTTGAGCAGCGAGGGGTAGATGTACATGTTCTGCCCCGCGCCGGCGAAGCCGCGCAGCGCCAGCCCGTACAGGCGGTTGGCCGGGTCGTGCAGCGCCTTGGCGTTGGCCACCAGCTCGTCGAGCGTGGCGGCGGGCTTCAGTCCCTTGGCGTCGTACAGGTCCTTGCGGTAGACCTGCACCGTGACCTCGCCGTCGTAGGGGATGCCGTAGGGCTTGCCGCCGATCGAGTCGGCGTCGCGCCAGGCCTTCAGGATGTCGTCGTAGCGGAACCAGGCCGGGTCGGTCAGGCTGGCGTCGTCGAGGTACCTGTCCAGCGGATCGACCCACTTGTTGGCGACGTACAGCGGGTAGTACATCGGGTCGGCCGCGTGCGTGCCGTAGGTGCCGGTGCGCGAGGACAGGTCCAGCGTCGCCTTCTGGCGGATCTGGCCGGGCGGCACCTTCTCGATGCGCACCTTGATGCCCGTCAGCGCCTCGAACTGCGGCAGCAGCGTGCCCAGGTGGTCGAAGTAGCTGGCCGGGATGACGGCCACCGCGATGGACTCGCCCTCGACCTGCCGCCAGTTGATCTTCGCGCTGCGGTAGGGGGCGAGGTCGGCCTCCTGCGCGTGGGCGGCGCCGGCCAGCCAGGGGGCGGCCAGCCCCGCGGCGCCCAGCGCGGCGCCCTGCCGCAGCAGTCGGCGCCGGGCGGCGGAAGAGGGATCGGTGGAGGGGAGGCGATCGTTCACGGCATGTCTCCTGCGGGGGCTGCGGCGCAGCGGTCATGTAATCGATTACAGAACCCGATGTTGCGACAGAATCGGGATTTCGTCACAGGGAAAATCTCGGGGATTTCCCTGGTTTCTGATGGCGGTGAGAAATCGATTGCAGGCAAGCCGCTCCCTACAATGCGGCCATGCCGAGCCCTTCGCGCCCGCCCGCCGTCCCCGTCCTGCGCGAGGCGCGCGCCCGGGCCGGCGCCAAGGACGTCGCGCAACTGGCCGGCGTCTCCACGGCCACCGTCTCGCGCGCCCTCAACACCCCCGAACAGCTCGACCCGCAGACGCTGCGCCGCGTGATGGAGGCGGTGGAGAAGCTGCGCTACGTGCCGCACGCCACCGCCCGCTCGCTGCGCAGCCAGCGCAGCCGCATGGTGGGTGCCGTGGTGCCCTCGTTCGACTACGCGCTGTACGCCCGCACCACCAGCGCGCTGCAGCAGCGGCTGGACGCGCGCGGCTACGCGCTGGTGCTGGCCGAGCACCACTACGACCTGGCCGTCGAGGCGCGCATCGCCGCGCAGCTCGCCCAGCGCGGCGTGGACGCCTTCGTCTTCGTCGGCATCGACCACGACCCGGCCCTGTTCGCCCTGCTGGAGGACTACGGCCGCCCCTATGTGCTGACCTGGGGCACCGACCCGGCGCGGCGCCATCCCAGCATCGGCTTCGACAACCAGGCGGCCACGCGCGAGATCACCCGCCACCTGATCGGGCTGGGGCACCGGCGCATCGGCCTGCTGAGCGCGCCGGTGGAGGGCAACGACCGGGCCCGCACGCGCGGCGCCGGCGTGCGCGAGGCGCTGGCCGAGGCCGGCCTGCTGCTGGACGAGCGCTGCGTGCAGTACGCGCCCATCGCGCTGGGCGCGGCCGAGGAGGGCATGGCGCGCATCCTGGCGCAGGAGCGGCCGCCCACCGCCGTGGTCGCCACCAACGACGTGTTCGCCGTCGGCGCCATGATGGCCTGCCGCAAGGCGGGCGTGCGCATCCCCGAGGACATGTCCATCACCGGCGTCGACAACACCGACCTGGGCGCCACGCAGACGCCCGGGCTGACCAGCATCAGCACGCCGATCACGCAGATCGGCCATGCGGCGGCGGCCCAGCTCATCGCGCGGCTGGACGGGCAGGAGCACGCGCTGTTCCAGTCCTTCCCCATCGAGATCGTCCACCGGGGCAGCACCGCGCCGCCGCGGCGCTGAGCCGGCCGCCTCGCCTGCTATCGGAAAAGTAGCAATTCGCGCCGGCCGGGTGCGCCCTGGGCCTACCGCGCGGGTCATCGAAGCCTGCTATCTTCGATGGGCTCACCCGAACGAACACACCTGCAAGGAGCGCCCCATGGCTCAAGCCCACGCGTTTGCATCCGCCCTCAAGACCTTCAAGACCGCATCGGGCCAGGCCGGCCGGTACTGGTCGCTCAAGGCGCTGGCCAAGAAATACCCCAACGTCGAGAAGCTGCCGGTGTCCATCCGCATCGTGCTGGAGTCGGTGCTGCGCAACTGCGACGGGCAGAAGGTGACGGCCGAGCACGTGGAGCAGGTCGCCAACTGGCAGCCCAACGCCGAGCGGGTGGACGAGATCCCCTTCGTCGTCACGCGGGTGGTGCTGCAGGACTTCACCGGCGTGCCGCTGCTGGCCGACCTGGCCGCCATGCGCAGCGTGGCCGCGCGGCTGGGCAAGTCGCCCAAGACGGTGGAGCCGCTGGTGCCGGTGGACCTGGTGGTGGACCACTCGGTGATGGTCGACCACTACGGCACGCCCCAGGCGCTGGACCTGAACATGAAGCTGGAATTCCAGCGCAACAACGAGCGCTACCAGTTCATGAAGTGGGGCATGCAGGCCTTCGACACCTTCGGCGTCACGCCGCCGGGCTTCGGCATCGTGCACCAGGTCAACCTCGAATACCTGGCGCGCGGCGTCTACAAGTCGGCCGACGACAAGGCCGACGTGCCCACCTGGTACCCCGACTCGCTGGTGGGCACCGACAGCCACACCACCATGATCAACGGCGTGGGCGTGGTGGGCTGGGGCGTCGGCGGCATCGAGGCCGAGGCCGCCATGCTCGGCCAGCCGGTGTACTTCCTCACGCCCGACGTGGTGGGCTTCGAGCTGACCGGCCAGTTGCGCGAGGGCGTCACCGCCACCGACCTGGTGCTCTACGTCACGCAGATCCTGCGGCAGGAGAAGGTGGTGGGCAAGTTCGTCGAGTTCTTCGGGCCCGGCGCCGCCTCCATCCCCGTGCCCGACCGCGCCACCATCGGCAACATGGCGCCCGAGTACGGCGCGACCATGGGCTTCTTCCCGGTGGACGGGAAGACCATCGACTACTTCCGCGGCACCGGCCGTACCGAGGCGGAGATCGAACGCTTCGAGGCGTACTACAAGGCGCAGGGCCTGTTCGGCATGCCGGCGCCCGGCGAGCTGGACTACACCAAGATCGTCCGGCTCGACCTGGGCACCGTCACGCCCAGCCTCGCCGGCCCCAAGCGTCCGCAGGACCGCATCAACCTGGGCGACCTCGCCGCCCGCTTCGCCGAGCTGTACAGCAAGCCGGTGGAGGCCAACGGCTTCAACCAGCCGGCCGGACGGCTGGGGATGCGCCTGCCGGTGGGCTCCGGCGAGGTCGAGCCGCTGGCGGCGCCGGCGCCCTTTCCGGCGGGCGCCCCGCGCGAGCAGGTGGAGATGGTGGCCAACCGGCCGCTGCGCGACGAGGCGGCCGCCCGGGCGGCCAGCGGCGCGCCCGAGCCCTTCTCGCTGGGCAACGGCGACGTGCTGATCGCCGCCATCACCTCCTGCACCAACACCTCCAACCCCAGCGTGCTGCTGGCCGCGGGCCTGCTGGCGAAGAAGGCGGTGGAGGCGGGCCTGACCGTCAAGCCGCACGTGAAGACCTCGCTGGCGCCGGGCTCGCGCATCGTCACCGAGTACCTGGAGAAGACGAAGCTGCTGCCCTACCTGGAGAAGCTGGGCTTCTACCTGGCGGGCTACGGCTGCACCACCTGCATCGGCAACGCCGGCGACCTGGCGCCCGAGATCAACGAGGTGATCACGAAGAACGACCTCGTCTGCGCCGCCGTGCTCTCGGGCAACCGCAACTTCGAGGCGCGTATCCATCCGAACCTCAAGGCCAACTTCCTGGCCTCGCCGCCGCTGGTGGTCGCCTACGCCATCGCCGGCAACGTGATGGTCGATCTGATGACGCAGCCGGTCGGCCAGGGCCATGGCGGCAAGGACGTCTACCTGGGCGACATCTGGCCGAGCGCGCAGGAGATCGCCGACCTGCTGGGCTTCGCGATGAACGCCCCGGCCTTCCGCCGGAACTACGAGCAGATCAAGGACAACCCCGGCAAGCTGTGGAGCAGCATCCGCGGCGTGACCGGCGACGTGTACAACTGGCCGCGCTCCACCTACATCGCCGAGCCGCCCTTCTTCGAGGGCTTCGGCATGCAGCCGCAGGCGACAAGCCCGGGCTTCACCGGCGCGCGCGTCATGGCGCTGTTCGGCGACTCGATCACCACCGACCACATCTCGCCGGCCGGCGCCATCAAGGAGAGCTCGCCCGCGGGCCAGTGGCTCAAGGCCCACGGCGTGGGCAAGGTCGACTTCAACAGCTACGGCTCGCGCCGCGGCAACCACGAGGTGATGATGCGCGGCACCTTCGCCAACGTGCGCATCAAGAACCTGATGATCCCGGCCGGGCCGGACGGCTCGCGCGAGGAGGGCGGCGTCACGCTGTTCCAGCCCGGCGGCGAAAAGATGTTCATCTACGACGCCGCGATGAAGTACATCGCCCAGGGCACGCCCACGGTGATCTTCGCCGGTGAGGAGTACGGCACCGGCTCCAGCCGCGACTGGGCGGCCAAGGGCACGCAGCTGCTGGGCATCAAGGCGGTGGTGGCGCGCAGCTTCGAGCGCATCCACCGCGCCAACCTGGTCGGCATGGGCGTGCTGCCGCTGCAGTTCCTAGGCGCCGACTCGTGGCAAGGCCTGAACCTCGTGGGCGACGAGCGGATCGACGTGGTGATCGACGGCGAGCTCAGGCCGCAGCGCGACGACGTCAGGCTGGTCATCCACCGCGCCGACGGCAGCCGCCAGGAACTGGCCGTGCGCCTGCGCATCGACACGCCGATCGAGGTGGAGTACTACCGGCACGGCGGGATCCTTCCCTTCGTGCTCAGGCAACTCCTTGCCGCCTGAAAGCCGCGGCCGCCGTCCGGGCCTTGGTAGACTCGGCCGACGATGCGAAGCAGGGTGACGCGCGAGGCCCGGCAGGGCCCCGCGGTCCCGGCGGCTTCACCAGACACACATGCCGGCGTGCATGACGCCGGCCAGGGGCCCCCTCGGAGGGGTCTTTTTTTGTCGCCGGGCCGCCCCAAGACAAAAAGCATCCCCTCGGGGGATCGGGCAAGCGCGAAGCGGTTGACCGAGGGGTCTTTTTCGTCGCCGGGCCGCCCTAGGACAAGAAGCATCCCCTCCGGGATCGGGCAAGCGCGAAGCGGTTGACCGAGGGGCTTATTTCGGATGAGGCAAACACGTGAAGCAGGAGGACGGGCCATGAAGGGGTACACGTCGTTCGGCAACCTGGGGACTTCGTCCTTCGCGAACCTGGCGCCGGCGCCGGCCTCGGCCGACGAGGCCGAGCCGTGGGTGCGTGGCGAGCTCATCCGCAGCCTGATGCGGGCCTCGCGCGGCAGCTACATCTTCTCTGCCGCGCTGATGCCGGCAGTGGTCGGGCTGGCATGGGGCCACGTGCCCATGTGGCAGCTGATGCTGTGGCTGGCGCTGGGCGCCGCGATCACCATCGGCCGCATGGTCTTCGAGCGGGTCTACACGCGGCGCTACGCCGGCCGCGACGCGAGCGCGCAGGAGAGCTTCATCCACCGCTACCGGCACCTGTGGAGCGCCAGCGCCTTCACCTGGGGCGTGTCGGTGCTGCTGTTCTTCGAGCGCGTGCCGCTGATGAACCAGTTCATGAGCTGGCTGATCGTGGCCGGCGCCGCCACCTTCCCGCTCAACAGCCTGGCGCTGCATCCGCCGCTGCTCAAGCGCTATGTCAACACGCTGTTCGCGGCGATGATGGTTTCGGTGTTCCTGCGGCTGGTGCAGCTCGACTTCGCGCAACTGCACTTCAACTACGGCTTCCTGCTGCTGCCGATGTTCCACTGGTGGCTGCTGCTGCGCGCCGGGCGGCGCATCCACGAGACCGCGCGCAACAGCTTCGAGCTGCTGTTCCACAACCACATCCTCATCAACTCGCTCACGCAGCAGCGCCAGGCGGCGGTGTCGGCGGTGGCGATGAAGAACCGCTTCCTGGCCAGCGCGGCGCACGACATGCGCCAGCCGGTGCTGGCGCTGTCGCTGTACGCCGACTGGCTGCGCAACGAGCCGGAGCTGGTGCAGGAGATCGCGCCGAAGATCGTGCGCGCCACCCACGCGGTCAACGCGCTGTTCGACTCGCTGTTCGACCTGGCGCGCATCGACTCGGGCCAGGTGCGGCTGCACATCGAGCGCGTCGACGTGGCGCAGCTGCTGCACGACCTGGAGCTGCAGTACCGCCCGGTGGCCGAGGCCAAGGGCCTGCGCTTCAAGGTCCACGTGACGCCCGGCTCGGTGCTCACGGACCCGATCCGCATCCGGCGCATGCTGGGCAACCTGCTGTCCAATGCCATCAAGTACACGGCCGAGGGCGGGGTGCTGCTGTGCACCCGCCAGACCCACGCCGGCCTGCGGGTGGAGATCTGGGACACGGGCATCGGCATCGCGCGCGAGCACCTGCGCGACGTGTTCCTGGAGTTCTACAAGGTGGCCGACCATGCCGGCACCTCGGACGGCTTCGGCCTCGGCCTGGCGATCGTGGCGCGCCTGTCGCACGCCCTGGGCCACCCCGTCAGCGTGCGCTCGCGCCTGGGCAAGGGCAGCGTGTTCCGCGTGCTGCTGCACGACGCCGACGAGGCGCAGGCGCAGACCCGCATCTCCGGCGCCGTCGGCTAAGACGGTACCGACACCATCAAAAGGCCGCGGAGCAGGCCATGCAGGAACACCCACGGAACGGGCTCTGCCCGACCGTAGGGGAGGCCTTGCAGGCCGCGCCGGGCCAGTGGCCCGGCTCTTCGCCAGTCACAAAAGGTCCACTGGACCTTTTGTGTACGGGCTCAGCCCCCTTGCAGGGGGGCGAAGCGGAACGAAGTCCGCGAAGCCTGGGGGTGGTCAACTATTCGGGGAGAGAAGGCCGTGGCTGCGCGCGTGGTGCAGCGCCTGCGTGCGGCTCTTGACGCCCAGCCGGCGGAACAGGCGCCACAGGTGCACCTTGACGGTGTGCTCGCTGATGTCCAGCTGTGCAGCGATGTCGCGGTTGCTCATGCCCTGGTCGAGCATGGCGATGAGCTGCGTCTGCCGCTTGGACAGCTTGCCGGGGCTGGCGGGCGCCGGCTCCTCGCCGTCGGCGTCGGCCTGCAGCAGACCCTTGAGCGCGGCGGCCAGCTCGCCCGAGCCGGCTGACTTCTCGATGTAGATGTCGGCGCCGGCCTCGATGCAGGCCTCCTCCATGTCGGCGGAGGGCGAGGCGGAATACACGGCGATGGGCACCTCGGGCCAGCCCTTCTTCAGCGCGATGACGCCGGACACGCCCGTCACGTCGGGCAGCTTCAGGTCGAGGCAGAACAGCTTGGGCTCGCCATGCTGCTTGACGCTGGATTCCAGCTTGTCCAGGCGCTCCATCTCCACGATGTTCTCGGCCGGACGCAGCCGGCGCAGGACCATGACGATGGCGTCACGCATGAGGGGGTGGTCGTCGATGACGTAGATGCTCATTTCTGGCTCGCTTGGTTCAATCAGACAGGCCCGCCGACGGCTTGGCGACCGTTCTGCCCCGCAGTGTGCGGAGCGGCAGTGCATTGGCGTTGCATTCCCTGCATTCGTGTGTGTTCGTTCAGTGCGCGTCGTCGCCGGCCAGCTGCTGCAGGGCCTCGGCGGCGGCCTGCGATGCCGCAGGGTCGAGCGCCTCCAGTTGCGCGGCCAGCTCGGCCAGCGCGGCGGCCGGGCGGCCGCGCAGGGCGGCGATGGCGCTGCCTGCCTCCTGCGGCGTCGCGAAGCCGCGGCTTTGCAGCAGCGCGGCGCCTTGCGCATCCACCAGCTTGAAGTAGAAGCGGCCGTCGCTTTTCTCGCGGTACTGCTTGAAGGCGGCGCCGGTCTTGGCCGAGGGCTTGCCCGCGGCGGCGGGCGCCGCCGCCGCTGCGGCCGAGGCCAGGTTGCGCAGGCCCACGGCCTCGCGCAGGCGCTGCATGAAGGGCCGCGACAGCGCGCGGGCCTTCTCGGCGCCGGCGCGCAGCGTGCGCTCGATCTGCGCCGGGTCGGCCATCAGAGCCTCGTAGCGCTCGCGCAGCGGCGCGACCTCGGCGTCGATGCGCTCGAACAGCAGCTGCTTGGCGTCGCCCCAGGCGATGCCCTCGGCGTACGCCTTGCGCAGCGCTTCGGTCTCGGCCGGCGTGGCGAAGGCCTGGTAGATCTGGAACAGGGCCGAGCCCTCGGTGTCCTTGGGTTCGCCGGGCGCGCGCGAGTCGGTGAGCAGGCCGCCGATCAGCTTGCGAAGCTGCTCGCGCGGCACGAACAGCGGGATCGTGTTGCCGTAGCTCTTGCTCATCTTGCGGCCGTCCAGGCCGGGCAGCAGCGCCACCGCGTCGTCGATCTCCGCCTCGGGCAGCGTGAAGTGCTCGCCGTACAGGTGGTTGAAGCTGTTGCCCATGTCGCGCGCCATCTCGATGTGCTGCACCTGGTCGCGGCCCACCGGCACCTTGTGCGCGTTGAACATCAGGATGTCGGCCGCCATCAGCGCGGGGTACATGAACAGGCCTAC
Organism: Xenophilus sp.; assembly: GCF_044462705.1. Lineage (NCBI taxonomy): Bacteria > Pseudomonadati > Pseudomonadota > Betaproteobacteria > Burkholderiales > Comamonadaceae > Xenophilus > Xenophilus sp. The sequence continues at coordinate 31,868 of NZ_JBIQNC010000003.1, read as the reverse complement.
CGTCACGTCGGCGTCCGGGTCGGCGCCGGCGGCGGCGTTGCGGTCCACCGCGGCCTTGTAGGCGTGGGCGCGGTTGAGCACGCCCTTGCCGGTCACGCAGCTCAGCAGCCAGGTCAGCTCGGGGATCTCGGGGATGTCGGACTGGCGGTAGAAGGTCACGCGCTCGGGATCGAGGCCGCAGGCCAGCCAGGTGGCGGCGATCTCCAGCGTGGAGCGCTGGATGCGCGACGGCTCATCGCACTTGATGAGCGCGTGGTAGTCGGCGAGGAAGTAGAAGCTCTGCACGTCGGCGCGCTGGCTGAAGCGCACCGAGTGGCGCACGGAGCCGACGTAGTTGCCCAGGTGCGGCGTGCCGGTGGTCGTGATGCCGGTCAGGAAACGCGTGACCTGGGAGGGCTGGGAAGGCATGGATTGCAGGTTCGGCGCACGTGCGCGCCACGGTCCATCATGAAATTGGATACGAAGGTTTTCGGATGCGACGGCCCAATGGGCCGGCGGTGTTCACCCAGCGGCGCATTGTCTCAGAGACCCAATGGCGCGAGCGTACCGCGGCCCTGCCGCACGAGCTGCGGCTCGCCGCCGTCACCCATCGGCACGAGGTCGACCACGGTCGTCGGCTGCGACGGACAGGCGCCGGCATCCACCACGCCGCCGATCAGCTTCTCGAAGCGTTCGCGGATGGCGGCGGCATCGTTCATCGGCTCGCTCTCGCCCGGCGGGATGAGCGTGGTGGCCAGCAGCGGGCCGCCGTGCAGCATCAGCAACTCGTCCAGCGCGCGGTGCGCCGGCACGCGCAAGCCGATGGTCTTGCGCTGCGGATGGCTCACGCGGCGGGGCACCTCCTTGGTCGCCTCCAGGATGAAGGTGTAGGGGCCCGGCGTCGCGGCCTTGAGCAGGCGGTACTGCCGGTTGTCCACGCGCGCGTAGTTGGCCAGCTCGCTCAGGTCGCGGCACAGCAGCGTGAGGTGGTGCCGCTCGTCGACCTGGCGGATGCGGCGCAGCGCGTCGGCCGCGTCCTTGTCGTCCAGCCGGCAGGCGAGGGCATAGCTGGAGTCGGTGGGCACGGCCAGCACCTCGCCGCGCGCGAGCAGCGCGGCGGCCTGCTTGAGCAGCCGCGGCTGGGGGTTGTCGGGATGGACTTCGAAATGCTGGGCCATGGGTGCATTGTGCGGCCGGCACCCATGACGTTCATGTTTCGACCGGCTCGATGGGCACGCGCCGCTCGCGCATGGTGAGCCACGCGCCGGCGGCGCCGCAGACGGTGATCAGCGCGATGCCCATGAGCGAGGCCGCGTCCGGCACCTGGCCGAACACCCACCAGCCGCCCAGCATCGCGAAGCCGATCTGCGCGTACAGGTAGGGCGTGAGTGTCGAGGCGGGCGCGCGCCGGTAGGCCAGGATGAGCAGGAAGTGGCCCACCGTGCCCAGCAGCCCCATCAGGCACAGCAGCGCCCAGCTGTGCCAGGAGGGCAGCGCCTGCCAGGCCAGCGGCAGCACGAAGGAGGTGGCCAGCGCGCCCACCCAGCCGGTGTAGAAGTGCATGGTCAGCGGGTTCTCCGTCTGCGCCATGCGGCTGGTGAGCACCTGGAACCAGGCGTTGCTGACCACCAGCCCGAGCGGCAGCAGCATGGCCCAGCCGAAGGCCTCGCCGCCGGGACGCAGGATGACCAGCGTGCCGGCGAAGCCGCCGGCCACCAGCGCCCAGCGCAGCGGCGACACGCGCTCCTTGAGCACGGTGGCCGCCAGCACGGTGATGGCCAGCGGCGCGACCATCACGACGGCGGTGAACTCGGCCATCGGCATGTAGCGCAGGCTGAGGAAGGCGAACACCGTGCTGCCCAGCAGCAGCAGCCCGCGCAGCGCCTGGTAGCGCGGGTGGCGCGTGCGCAGCAGGGCCGGGCCGTGCAGCGGCAGCAGCACGGCGGTGGTGGCGACGGCCTGGAAGCTGTAGCGGAACCACACGCCCATGAGCACCGGCACCGTCATCACGGCGAGCTTGGTGGCGGTGTCGAGCGCGGCGAAGCAGGCCACCGCCACCAGCGCCATGGCGATGCCGGCCAGCAGCCGTTCGGCCTGGCGGTCGCGCAGGATGGTGGGCGGCGTGGAGGCAGCGCCGGTCGCCGGGCCTGCGGCGCTCACCGGATGCGGTCCGCGAGCAGTTCCCACACGGGCGTCAGGCCCGCGGGCAGGGGCGGCAGGGCGCCCAGGTCGCAATGGCTTTCGTCGGGGCTGTGGAAGTCGCTGCCGCGCGAGGCGGCCAGGCCGAACTCGCGCGCCTTGTCGGCGTACTCGACGTATTCGGCCGGCGTGTGGCTGCCGGTGACCACCTCCACCGCCCGTCCGCCGTGGGCCTGGAACTCGGTGAACAGCGCGTATTCCTCGTTGGCGGTGAACTTGTAGCGCCCCGGGTGAGCGATGACGGCCAGCCCGCCGGCCCCGCTGATCCAGCGCACCGCGTCGCGCAGCGTGGCCCAGCGGTGCGGCACGTAGCCCGGCTTGCCCTCGGTGAGGTACTTGCGGAAGACCTCGGACGTGTCGCGGCAATGGCCCTGCTCGACCAGGAAGCGGGCGAAGTGGGTGCGCGAGATCAGCTCCGGGTTGCCGACGAAGCGCAGCGCGCCCTCGTAGGCGCCGTGGATGCCCACCTGCGCCAGTTGCGCGGCCATCTCCTGCGCGCGCTTGCCGCGCCCGCCGCGGGTGTCGTACAGGCCTTGCGTCATCGCCGCGTCGTCCGGGTCGAAGCCCAGGCCCACGATGTGGACCGTCTCGTCGGCGAAGGTGACGGAGATCTCGGTGCCGGTCAGGTAGCGCAGGCCGACCGCGCGGGCGGCCTCGGCGGCGCGGTGCTGGCCGCCGAGTTCGTCGTGGTCGGTGAGCGCCCACAGGTCCACGCCGTTGGCCTTGGCGCGGGCGGCCAGTTCCTCGGGGGTCAGCGTGCCGTCGGACACCACGGAGTGGCAGTGCAGGTCGGCGTTGAGGATGGCGCTCACCTGCGCGATTTTACGGAGCGGTGCCGGAACGCGCTGGCGCCGGGTTGCTGCGAAAACCATAGCAACCTGCCCGTGTGACAGGCGTTGTCATATTTCTGGCGGGGGGTGGCGGCAAGAATACGTCCATCGAAATGACTCAGGACGCCGCCGCGGGAGCGGAGGACGGGACCCCATGAATGCCATCAAGGAAGCCCGGCGCTTCATCGAGAAGAACCCGGACGACGCCTCGGCGCGCATCCTCGCGCGCCTGGTGCTCGCCCTGGAGACGGACCACGGCTTCGAGCTGGTCACGCTCTACGACCTCGACTACGACGCCTTCCAGCTCGCCATCGACATCCTGCGCGAGTGGCGGCTGGACCGCTACTACGCGGGCAAGGCCAAGCTGTTCGACCTGTCGGTGCAGGTCAGCGAACTGTCGACCTCGGCGCCGGCCTGAGAGCCTGCCGGCGCTCACTGCCGGCCGGCCTTCCTGAAGGCCACCCAGGCCGCCACGGCGGTGAAGCTGGCCACCACCGCCACCAGGATCCAGAAGCCGTGGTGGTTCTCCGCCAGCGGGATGCCGCCCACGTTCATCCCGAACAGGCCGGCCAGGATGTTGATCGGCAGGGCCAGCACCGTGACGACCGTCAGCACGAACAGGCTGCGGTTGTTGCCCTCCTGCACGCGCGCGGCGACCTCCTCCTGCAGCAGCTTCACGCGCTCCTGCAGCCCGGCCATGTCGCGCAGCACCACCGAGAACTCGCCCGAGGCGTCGCGCAGCCCCTGCGCGTCCGCCTCGGCCATCCAGGGCGGCGGGCGGGTCAGCAGGCGGAACAGGGCTGCCGGCTCCGGCGCCAGCAGCCGCTGCAGCCGCACCAGCACGCGGCGCAGCTCGCCCAGGCGCGCGCGCTGCGGGCCGGGGCGGCCGGCCAGCAGGTCGTCCTCCACCGCGTCGACGCGGGCGGTGACGCCGCGCACGATGCCCACCAGCACGTCGGCCTGGGCGCGCATCAGGTGCTCCAGCAGCTCGGCGGGGGAGCGTGGCACGTCGCCGTCGCGCACCGCGGTGCGCAGCGTGTCGACCGAGCGCAGCGGCCGGGTGCGGGCCGTCACCACCAGGCGCGGGCCGACGGCGATCCACAGCGTCGAGATGTCCGAGGGCTCGAAGCCGAAGTCGTAGTGCACGTCGTTGATGACCGCGACCAGCGTGTCGTCGTCGCGCTCCACGCGGGTGGAGTGCAGCCCGCCGTCCAGCGCCTCGTGGAAGCTGTCGGGCAGGGCGGCGTGCCGCTCCAGCCAGCGGCGCGCCGGCGCGTGGCTCAGGTTGAAGTGCAGCCAGGCGAACTCGCCCGGCGCCGGCGCCGGCTGCGCGAGCCAGGCGGCGGCCTCGTCGGCGTCCAGCGCCACGGCGGCGCCATCGCCCGCGGGGCCGAAGCGCCAGCCGCAGATCAGGCCGGCGGCGTCGCCGCCGTAGGACAGGCTGGGAGGCGGGAGCGGGCGGTCGGGCATGGTCGGACGGGAGCGGCGGGGCGCGGCAGCAGGCCGATCGTGTGTCAGCCGCGTGACGTCGATGTGACAGCGCCTGTGGCGCGCGGGCGTCGGCCCGGCGCCACGATGTCACGGATCGCCGGTTTCTCCGCCCGGGGGCGCAGGACCGTCCCGCCCGCGGCTGCTATGGTCGCGCCACTTCGCCCATGGCCCGCCGCCCCTTCGTCCCCGCCTTGTTCCGTTGCGCCAATCCGAGGCAGGTGAGGGCGCTGGCGCGCGCCGCGATCCAGGGCGGCCGGCGCATGGCGGGCCAGTTGCAGAGCGTCATGCGCCAGCGGCCGCCGCCGGGCCCGGGCGAGTGGATCGCAGGCATGGCCGCGGGGCCGGGCGGCGTGCGCGGCTTCCACGTCTACCGCCCGCCGGACATGGCGCCCGACGAGCGGCTGCCGCTCCTGGTGATGCTGCACGGCTGCGGGCAGACGGCGCGCGATTTCGCCATCGGCACGCGCATGAACCGGCTGGCCGCGCGCGAGCGCTTCCTCGTGCTCTACCCGGAGCAGGACCTGCTGGCCAACCCGCAGGGCTGCTGGAACTGGTTCGAGCTGCGCTCCGGCCAGGCGCTGGCCGAGGCCGCCACCCTGCTGTCCGCCATCGACCGGGTGTGCATGGCCCACGGCGGCGACCGGGCGCGGGTGGCGGTGGCCGGCCTGTCCGCCGGCGCGGGCATGGCCGCGCTGCTGGGCCTGAGCGCGCCGGAGCGCTTCGTCGCCGTGGCCATGCACTCCGGCGTGGCGCCGGGCGCGGCGCGTTCGCGCCACAGCGCGCTGGCGGCCATGGCCGGGCGGCGTGCACCCGCGCTGGGCGCGTCGCCGGCCGTGCCGCTGCCGCCGCTGCTGGTGCTGCAGGGCGATGCCGATGCGGTGGTGGCGCCGGTCAACGGCGAGCGCGCGGCACGGGCCTGGGCAGAGGCCGGCGGCGCACGCCCCGCCGCCGCGCAGCAGCGCCAGCGCGGCCAGCGCCTGCCGATGCGCGTCACCGCGTACCGCCGGCGCGGCCGCACGCAGGTGGTGCAGGTGGACATCCACGGCCTGGGGCACGACTGGAGCGGCGGCGCCACGGCCAGCCCCTTCACCGACCCGCGCGGGCCTGACGCCTCGGCGCTGGTCTGGGGCTTCGTGGCGCGGCAGTTGCGCCGCCTGCAGGCCGACGCGGCCGCGTCCGGTCAATCCACGCTGTAGAAGTAGCGCACGCAGCTCAGCGGGCGGTTCTTGACCAGGATCGCCTGGTTCTCCGAGTTGCCGTTGACCGTGACCATGTTGTCGCCGTCGATGGAGGCGACGATGAAGTGGTGGATGTGCTCCTTCATCACGCAGATGTCGCCGGGCCGGCAGTCGCGGGAGAACTTCAGCGCCAGCCTGCTGGGGCCCAGGCCCATGCGCCACTTCGTCTCGACGCCGGCGGTGCGCACGGCCCAGGTGGCGAAGATGCCGCACCAGGAGACGCCGGAGGTGCCCGGCTGCGGGATCCGCCGGCCCGGGATGCGCACGCCGTCCAGCGTGGACTTGTCCTTCCACTTGTTCTCGTTCCAGCCGTCCACGCCTTCGTCGAAGTACTGCTTGAGGCGGCGCCAGCCGGCGCGCACCAGCAGGCCGTCCTCCTGCCTGGTGATCAGGTCGGACACCGCGGTGGCGGGCAGCGCCTCGCCCAGCGCCACTTCCAGCACGCGCCGGCGCAGGGCCGACAGCCCGGCCGGGATGGACACCGAGGAGGACGGCGGTGGCGGTGGCGCCGGCGGCACGTGTCCCGGCGGCGTGACGATCTGCGGCGGATCGATGCCGCCCGGCACCGGCGGCGTCGCGGGGCCGGTGCCGGCATCGAACTCGCCCAGCCGCCCGATGGTCTGGCCGCCGGCGTCGACGCGCCCGTCGGCCCAGTGGAACTGCGTCTGCTGGAAGCGCAGGATGGCCCCGACGGTCAGGGGCCCGCACTTGCCGTCGGTGTCCAGCGGGGCGGGCGGGCCGCCGCTGCCCGCGGGCACGTCGTTGAGCAGCGACTGCACGGTGCAGACGTCGTCCGCGCGGTTGGCGCCGCCCAGCCCCACGGATGCCTGGATGGATCGAGCCACGGTGCCATTCCTCCTGCGCAGCCTGCGCTGAGCGTCGATGGCGGCCAGTCTAGGCAGCGGTGCGCCGGCGCGGAACCTGCCGGAGGGCAGGCGCCGCAGACGGCCGCGCTATGGCGGAGGTGCAGGTGCTGGGGGCGCGTAGCCGGATCGTGCTAGACCGGGTGCGCCATGCCGCTCAGGAGGCGCTGCGCTCGATCCAGCGCCGGATCTCCTCGCCGACGTCCAGCATGCCTCGCGTGGACAGATGCGTGTCGTTGGGCCAGTAGAAGTCCCGGATCGAGCGCCGGGCGGCCTGGGCGTGGGCGAACAGGTCCGGGCCCAGGCCGGCCGCTTCGATCTGCCGGGCGAAGCCGGCGCCGCGGCCGGGTTCGGCGTACACCGTGGTCTTGTCCGGCACGATCATCCACACGATCCGCAGCGCCGGGTGGGCGCTGCTGATGCGGCGCGCGATGGCGCTCTGCCTGTCGCCCGGCACATCCATCATCACGTCCTCCGCGAGGAAGAGGCCACGGTCGCACAGCCGGTGGCTGAACTGGACGCAGCCGTCGGCCAGCGGGCGCACGCTCACCAGCGGGATGTCGTTGTCCGGGTCGCGGAATACCACCTCGCGCAGGTCGCGCCGCACCCGCAGGCCGTGCGTCCAGGTCGTGATGCCGGTGCTCAGCTTGGCGCGGTCGTTCAGCGCCCAGCCGGGCGGTTCGTCCGGCGGCGCGGCCGAGTCGCCCATCGGCCGGTAGACGCCCTGCGTGCGGGCGCATGCCGCCGAGCGGTCCATGCGCCGCACCACCCATCGCTGCACGGTCTGCACGATCACCGTCCGGCCGCGGAAGCCCTGGCTGCGCAGCCACTCGTCCAGGTCGCTGCACAGCGCATTGCCGATCTGGTCCCAGTGGGTGCTCGCGACCTTCAGGCCCTGCCCGACCAGCACCGACTGCCAGAGCCGGCCGACCGAGAAGCTGTCGCCGATCACCAGCACGTCGGCTTCGGCGAGGGGTGCATCGGCCAGCGCGGCCCGCGGGACGGCCGCCTGGCCCGTGCGCCAGCCGAAATCGGATTCCGGCACGCGCCCGATGCGGGTGAGGTCGCCGTAGGGCGCCGGCGTGAGGACGGTCACGACGCACAGCGCCAGCGCCAGCACGTAAGCGCTGCCGAAGATCGCGAGCCAGGTGCGCGCCTGGCCAGGGCCTGTGAACGCGACGGAAGGGGTCGCGAAGCTCATCGCAGCCTGCCCATCAAGGCGCGCGACGCCGTGCGCTCCATGGCGTTCACGGGCCCTAGACCGACCGCGTGATGCCGCCATCGATGCGGATGTTCTGGCCGGTGATGTAGGCGGACTTGTCCGAGGCCAGGAAGACGATCAGCTCGGCCACCTCGCCGGCGGTGCCGTAGCGGCCCATGGGAATGCGCGCGCGGCGGTCTTCCTTCTCGGGCAGGCTGTCGATGAAGCCCGGCAGCACGTTGTTCATGCGGATGCCGTCGGCCGCGTATTGGTCGGCGTACAGCTTGGTGAAGGAGGCCAGCCCGGCGCGCAGCACGCCGGAGGTGGGGAAGGCCGGCTCCGGCTCGAAGGTGGCGTAGGTGCCGATGTTGACGATCGAGCCGGCCTTCTGCCGCTGCATCACCGGCGTGACCAGGCGCGCGATGCGCACCACGTTGAGCAGGTAGAACTCCATGCCCAAGTGCCAGTCCTCGTCGCTGATTGCCAGCAGCTCGCCCTTGGGGCCGTGGCCGGCGCTGTTGACCACCGCGTCGATGCGGCCCCAGCGCGCCAGCGCCGCATCGACCAGGCGCTGCAGGTCGGCCTCGCTGCGGTTGGAGCCGGTGATGCCGACGCCGCCCAGTTCCTGCGCCAGCGCCTCGCCCTTGCCGGAAGAGGAGAGCACCGCCACCTCGAAGCCGGCTGCGCGCAGGCCGCGCGCCGCGGCGGCGCCCATGCCGCTGCCGCCGGCGGTGACGAGGGCAACGCGCGGGGCCGTCATTCGACTTCCGCGATGAGTTCGATCTCGACGCAGCAGCCCAGCGGGATCTGCGCCACGCCGAAGGCGCTGCGCGCGTGCGCGCCGCGCTCGCCGAAGACCTCGCCGATCAGTTCGCTGGCGCCGTTGGTCACCAGGTGCTGCTCGGTGAAGTCGGGTGCGGAATTGACCAGGCTCATCAGCTTGACGATGCGGCGGACCTTGTTCAGGTCGCCGACGGCGGCGTGCAGCGTGCCCATCAGGTCGATGGCCACGGCGCGGGCGGCGGCCTTGCCTTCGTCGGTGCCCATGTTCACGCCGAACTGGCCGACCCAGGGCTTGCCGTCCTTGCGCGCCACGTGGCCGGAGAGGAAGACCAGGTTGCCGGTGCGCACGAAGGGCACGTAGGCCGCCGCGGGCGCGGCCACGGGCGGCAGTTCGATGTTCAGCGACTTCAGCTTGTCGTAGATGCTCATGGAAGGACCTTTACTGGTTGGTGTGTGGAAGTGTCGGTGGGTCAGTCCAGCCCGGTGCGTGCCTTGACGGCGTCCTCGTGCAGGGATTCGCTGAGCTGGTCCACCACGATGGCCCAGGCGGCATCGGCCTTGAGCTGCTCGCTCAGGAACTGGCGCTGCGCCTCGTTCCAGAAGGGCGCGTCCGCCAGCCCGACGTCGGCCGCCAGCTGGTGGGACCGGATGAACTGCGCGATCGCGGCCTCGTCGGCATCGAGCCCGAGCTGCAGGAAGAGGTTGGTCATGCGCGGGGCGGAGGGATTCGTCATGGCGTCTCGGTGTGGATGGCAGGGACGCAGCCATTGTCCGTTGCCTGCGGCCGCGGCCGCTGTGGGACTCAGCCGGCGTTTTCCTCGTCCTCGGGCCGCACCGTCACGCCGACGTGCAGCACGTGCCGCGCGCCGCCGTGCAGCACGCCGCGGATGGGCGAAACGTCGGCGAAGTCGCGGCCCACGGCCAGCAGCACGTAGTCCTCACCGGGCTGGCGGCCGTTGGTGGGGTCGAAGCCGGCCCAGCCGCCCGGCGCGCGGGCCGGTGCGCCGGCAGCGGGCGGCAGGTACAGCTCGACCCAGGCGTGCGAGGCGTCGGCGCCGACCAGGCGCGGCTGGCCGGGCGGCGGCTGCGTCAGCAGGTAGCCGCTGACGTAGCGCGCCGGCAGGCCCATGGCGCGGCAGCAGCCGATGAGGATGTGCGCGAAGTCCTGGCACACGCCGCGCCGCTGGGCCAGCGCCTGCACGGCCGGCGTGCCCACCTCGGTGCTGCCGGCGTCGTAGGCGAAGTCGCGGTGCATGCGCAGCGTCAGGTCCATCGCGGCCTCGAACAGCGGCCGCCCGGGCGTGAAGCTGGGGCGCGCATAGGCGCCGAAGTCGTCGTGCAGCGGCACGTGGGGCGAGGGGAAGACGAACTCGGAGACCGGGTCGTCGCGCACGCCCTTGCGGTAGCGGAAGCGCTCGCGCACCGCTTCCCACGGGGTGCCGGGCGCGGTGTCCGGCACGAAGGGCGGCGGCGCGGCGGTCTCGACCAGGCTCTCGGCCCGCACCACCAGTTCGCCGTGCGTCGAACCCAGCGCGAAGAAGGTGCGCACGTTGCCGTACACGTCCACCGACTCGCTGCGCTGCACCGGCTCGGGCGCGATGTGCAGGGCGTGGCCGAGCAGCCGCTGCTGCTGCGGGCGCTCCAGCGGCCGCAGGTGCGCCATGTGCTGCGCGGTCTCCACCGGCGGCGCGTACGCGTAGCGGGTCTCGTGGACGACGTGCAGGCGCATGATCGAAAGACGCTCAGGCCCCGACCGAGCGCACGGTCTCGTGGGTGAGGGTGAAGTAGCGCGCCCCGATGGCGTCGGAGACGCGCCAGGCCGCCGCCTCGCAGGCCTGCAGCAGCGCCAGCAGCCGCGCGTGGCGGCCGTCGTCGCCGGTCTCGCACAGGTCCTCCAGCGTCCAGGCGGCCGGGTCGGGCAACTCGTGCGACAGGGCGGTGAGCTGGCCCGGCGCGCTGCCGGCCAGGCGCGCGATGCGCCCGCGCAGCGTCTGCGCGACCCAGGCCAGCGAGCGCGGGTTGTCGCCGTCGAGCACCAGCAGGTCGGCCAGCGTGGCGAGGTCGCGCCGCTGCTGGTGCCGCGCATGGAAGGTGATGGTGCTGTCGAACAGCGCGACCAGGGCCTCGAAGCCGCTCACCTCGTGCAGCGTGCCCGCCTCCAGGCCGGCCGCCAGCGCGCTGGCGAGGAAGCCCAGGCGCTCGATGTGGCGGCCGATGGACAACAGGCGCCAGGCGTCGTCGCGCGTCATGCGGTCGGTCTGCGCGCCGGTGATGGCCGCCAGCGCCATGCCGGCCGCCTCCAGCGTGCGCTGCGTGGCGCCCAGGGCGTAGCGCGCCTCGCCCGGCTCGCCGGCCTGCTCCTGCATGCGGCGCAGGAAGTCGTCCTCGGCGCGCACGATCTGGTTCCAGTGCTCCTGCGACAGGCGCTCGCGCACCGCGGCGGCGGCCTGGCGCAGGCAGTGCAGGTTGAAGCCGACGCTGCGGCCGCGGTCGGTGTCGCCCAGTTCGGCGACGAGCGCGCGCTGGAACACGCGGCGCGCCTGCGCCGCGCGGGCGCCGCCCTGCGGCTCGGGCAGCTCGCGCGGCACCAGCGCGTTGCGCCGCGCCAGCGCGTCGAGCCAGGCCGCCAGGGCGGGGGAGGACTGGTCCTCGCCGCCCAGCAAGTCCAGCGCCAGGCGCGCCAGGCGCAGGGTGTTCTCGGCGCGCTCGGTGTAGCGGCCGAGCCAGAACATGTTCTCGGCCGCGCGGCTGGTCACCGGCGCGCGGTGGCGCACCAGCGAGGCCGGCGTGGCCTGCGTGTGCAGGCGGGTGCTGCGGTCCACCTCGCCCTCGGTCAGCACCCACACGTCGGCGCTGCTGCCGCCGCGCTGCATCGATGCGATCTGCGCGTCCGGCCCGGCCAGCCGCGCCATGCCGCCGGGCAGCACGCGCCAGGAGCGGGGGCCGTCGTTGACGGCGAACACGCGCAGCATCACCGCCTTGGGCGCGATGCGGCCGGGGCCGATGTCCTGCGCCCAGGTCGGCATCTGCGACATCGGCAGGTGGCTCTGCACCGTGTGCGACTCGGGCTGGCGCACGATGCGGCCGGCCCATTCGTCGAGCGCGCGGCGGTCGAGCTGGGTGCCCAGCACGGCGTCGAAGCCGGGATGCACGCGCGAGCCGGGGTAGGTCGGCTTGATCGCGCATTCGGCCAGTTGCGGCAGTGCCGCCTCCATGGCCGCGCGCTCGCCGCACCACCAGGTGGCCAGCGAGGGCAGCGCCAGCGGCTCGCCCAGCAGCTGCTGCGCCAGCGCCGGCAGGAAGCCCAGCAGCGCCGGCGATTCGAGGAAGGCCGAGCCCGGCGTGTTGGCCACCAGCACGTTGCCGGCGCGGATGGCCTGCAGCAGCCCGGGCACGCCCAGCGTCGAGTCGGGCAGCAGTTCCAGCGGGTCGAGGAAGGCGTCATCCAGCCGCTTGATCAGGCCGTGCACCGGCTGCAGGCCCTGCAGCGTCTTGAGGTACAGGCGCTCGCCCCGCACGGTGAGGTCGCTGCCCTCGACCAGCGTGACGCCCAGGTAGCGGGCCAGGTAGGCGTGCTCGAAGTAGGTCTCGTTGTAGGGGCCGGGCGTGAGCAGCGCGATGTGCGGCAGTTCACCCGTGGGGCCGGGCGGGCACATGGCCTGCAGGCCGTCCATCATCGCGCTGTAGGTGGCGGCCAGGCGCTGCACCTGCAGCGACTCGAAGGCCTGCGGGAACTGGCGCGCGATGGCCAGCCGGTTCTCCAGCAGGTAGCCCAGGCCCGAGGGCGCCTGGGTGCGCTGCGAGACCACCCACCAGTGCCCGTCGGGGCCGCGCGCGAGGTCGAAGGCGGCGATGCGCAGCCAGGTGTCGCCCGGCGGCTGCACGCCGTGCATGGCGCGCAGGTAGCCGGGGTGGCCGCGCACCAGCGCGGCGGGCAGCAGGCCCTCGGCCAGCAGGTGCTGCGGGCCGTACACGTCGGCCATCACGCGGTCGAGCAGGCGGGTGCGCTGCAGCACGCCGGCCTCGATGCGCGCCCAGGTCTGCGGCTCGACGATGAGGGGGAACAGGTCCAGCGACCAGGGGCGCTGCGGGCCGCCGGCGTCGGCGTACACGTTGTAGGTGACGCCGTTGTCGCGGATCTGCCGCGCCAGGCTCAGCGCGCGGCGCGGCAGGTCGGCGAAGCCGGCGGGGCCCAATGTCTCGAAGAAGCGGCTCCAGGCGGGGGTGAGCGGCGCGGCGGGCGCGGCGGCCGGTTCGGCGTCGGCGGGTTCGGGCTGCGGCAGGGCGGCGTCGTGCAGCGGTGCGGCGGCGGCCGCTGCAACCCGGGCGGGCGCCGGCAGCGGCGTCGCGGTGCCGCGCAGTTCGTCGAAGTGCCCCGGCCGGGCCTGCGGCGCGAGCGCCGCGGCGAAGGCGGCCGGCGATTCCAGCGCCTGCGCGTCGAAAAGGGAGTCGTTCAGTAGGTCCACGGCGGCGGCATTGTCACATCGCCGTCGTCGGTGCCCGCTCAGCGTCGCAGATCCAGCGTGAAGGGGAACTCGCGGCTGCCCGGGGCCTCGATGTTGGCCGGCGGCGTGTCCATGCTTCCCGGCGTATGGCCCATGCGCGAGAAGCGCGCCAGGCGCCGGCTTTCGGCCTCGTAGGCGTTGACCGGGAAGGTGGTGTAGTTGCGCCCGCCCGGGTGCGCCACGTGGTACTGGCAGCCGCCCACCGAGCGCTTCATCCAGGTGTCGACCAGGTCGAAGGTCAGCGGCGCGTGCGGCTGGATGGTGGGGTGCAGCGAGGAGGGCGGGTTCCAGGCCTTGTAGCGCACGCCGGCCACGTACTCGCCGGCCACGCCGGTGGGCTGCAGCGGCAGCACCTTCCCGTTGACGGTGACGGCGTAGCGGCTCTGGTTGAGGCCGGTCACGCGCACCTCGATGCGCTCCAGCGAGGAGTCGACATAGCGCACGGTGCCGCCGACAGCGCCTTCCTCGCCCATCACGTGCCAGGGCTCCAGCGCGTTGCGCAGGCCGAGCTGCATGCCCATGGCCTGCACTTCGCCCACCAGCGGGAAGCGGAACTCGAAGTGTGGCGCGAACCACTCGCTCTCGAAGGCGAAGCCGGCCTGGCGCATCTCGGCGATGACGTCCTCGAAGTCCATCCGCACGAAGGTGGGCAGCAGGAAGCGGTCGTGCAGCTCGGTGCCCCAGCGGGTGGCGGGCGCCTGGTAGGGCGCGTCCCAGAAGCGGGCGACCAGCGCGCGCATCAGCAACTGCTGCACGATGCTCATGCGCGCGTGCGGCGGCATCTCGAAGGCGCGCAGCTCCAGCAGGCCCAGCCGGCCGGTGGGGCCGTCGGGCGAGTACATCTTGTCGATGCAGAACTCGCTGCGGTGCGTGTTGCCGGTGACGTCGATCAGGATGTTGCGCAGCAGCCGGTCGACCAGCCAGGGCG
>NZ_JBIQNC010000003.1:8042-17751 GCF_044462705.1 Xenophilus sp. | reverse complement strand
TCCTTGAGCGCGATCTCCAGCTCGTAGACCTGGTCGTTGCGCGCCTCGTCCACGCGCGGCGCCTGGCTGGTGGGGCCGATGAAGAGGCCCGAGAACAAATACGACAGCGACGGGTGGTTGTGCCAGTACAGCAGCAGGCTGGCCAGCAGCTCGGGCTTGCGCAGGAAGGGGCTGTCGGCCGGCGTGGCGCCGCCCAGCACGAAGTGGTTGCCGCCGCCGGTGCCGGTGTGGCGGCCGTCGGTCATGAACTTCTCGGCCGCCAGGCGCGTCTGGAAGGCGGCGTCGTAGAGGAACTCGGTGTGCTGCACCAGCTCTCCCCAGTCGTGGGCCGGGTGGATGTTGACTTCGATCACGCCGGGGTCGGGCGTGACCTGCAGCAGCTTCAGGCGCGCGTCGCGCGGCGGCGGGTAGCCTTCCAGCACGATCTGCACGCCCAGTTCCCCGGTGGTGGCCTCGACGGCGGCGAGCAGGTCGAGGTAGTCCTCCAGGAAGGCCAGCGGCGGCATGAAGACGTAGAGGACGCCGGAGGCGCTGCCCTGCTTCTCCGCCGCGGGGCCGTTGGCGCGGCGCGGGTCGCGCGCCTCCACGCACAGGGCGGTGCGGGTGATCCCGTGCGCCGACTGGAAGCGGCCGGGCGCTCGCGTGTCGTCGCCGGCCGGCGGCAGCGGGGCGGCGCCCGGGTGCTGCATGCGCAGCGCGGCGCCCGGCTGCGGCGGCGGGCCGAAGGCGTAGGGCACGTCGCCCAGGTCGGTGGCCGGCACGCCCTCGCCGGCGTAGCGCCCGCGCAGGTCGTCTGCCGGGGGCAGTGCCGTCGGCGGCGCATTCGGATCGCGCTCAATCAGGTAGGGGAATTCGCCCTTGCTCACCCACGGCTGCGAATCGAGCGGCAGCCGGTAGCCCATGGGCGAGTCGCCGGGCACGAGGTAGAGCCGGTCGTCGCGCAGGAACCAGGGGCCGGTCTTCCAGCGCGGGCCGGCGAGCTGCGGGCTGCCGCTCGCGTTGGAGGTTGGCTCCAGCGGCAGCACGTAGCCGATCACCGCATCGAGCTTCTGCGTGAACACGCGGCGCAGGCGGGCGCGCTCCAGTTCGTCGTCCAGCTTCGAATCGAAGGGGTCGACGTTCACCGGCAGGCGGCGTTCGCGCCAGAGGTAGTAGTAGACGTCCTCGTAGGCGGGCTGGATGAAGGAGGGCGCGAGGCCCAGCTTCTGCGCCAGCCGGTGCGTGAAGCGCTCGGCGTCGGCGCTGGTGTAGTTCGCCGGTTGGCGCTCGTCGGCGAACAGGGCCGGATCGTGCCAGGCCGGCTGGCCGTCGGCGCGCCAGAAGATCGACAGCGCCCAGCGCGGCAGCTGCTCGCCCGGGTACCACTTGCCCTGGCCGAAGTGCAGGAAGCCGCCCTGGCCGTATTCCTCGCGCAGCCGGTGCACCAGCTCGGTGGCGTAGCCGCGCTTGGTGGGGCCGAGGGCGTCGGTGTTCCACTCAGGCGCATCGCGGTCGCTGCTGGCGACGAAGGTGGGCTCGCCGCCCATGGTCAGGCGCACGTCGCCGGCCGCCAGGCGCGCGTCGACCGCGTCGCCCAGCGCCAGCACGGCGGCCCACTGGTCGTCGGTGTAGGGCCGCGTCACCCGCGGCGACTCGTACACGCGCGTGACCTTCATCTCGTGGCCGAAGTCGACCTCGGCCTCGTCCACCAGGCCCTCGATGGGCGCGGCGCTGGAGGGTGCGGGTGTGCAGGCCAGCGGGATGTGGCCCTCGCCGGCCAGCAGGCCCGAGGTGGCATCCAGGCCGATCCAGCCGGCGCCGGGCAGGTAGACCTCGCACCAGGCGTGCAGGTCGGTGAAGTCGTGGTCGGTGCCGCTCGGGCCGTCGAGCGACTTGACGTCGGGCGTGAGCTGGATCAGGTAGCCTGAGACGAAGCGCGCCGCCAGGCCCATGTGGCGCAGCAGTTGCACCAGCAGCCAGCCGGAGTCGCGGCAGGAGCCGCTGGCGTTGGCGAGCGTCTCCTCCGGCGTCTGCACGCCGGGCTCCATGCGGATCAGGTACCTGACGTCCTGCTGCACCTGCTGGTTGAGCTTGACCAGGAAGTCCACCGTGCGCTGCTCGCTGCGGTCGATCTTCTCCAGGTAGGCGGCCACCAGGGGCGTCAGCGGCTCGGCGGCGAGGTAGGGCGCCAGCTCCTCCGCCTGCGCCTTCGCGTATTGGAAGGGCACGGTTTCGGCATGCGGTTCGAGGAAGAAGTCGAAGGGGTTGTAGACCGCCATCTCGACCACCAGGTCCACCGTGACCGTGAACGCGGTGGTCTTCTTCGGGAACACCAGCCGCGCCTGGTAGTTGGCGAAGGGGTCCTGTTGCCAGTTGATGAAGTGCTCGGCGGGCTCGACGCGCAGCGAGTACGAGACGATCTTGCTGCGGCAGTGCGGCGCCGGCCGCAGCCGCACGACCTGCGGGCCCAGTTGCACGGGGCGGTCGTAGGTGTACTGGGTGACGTGGTGGAGGGCGGCGTGGATCGACATGGCTGATGAGGTCTCGTGCTGGATCGTGTGCATGACGCAGAGCCGCCCGGTGCAGGCGCGGCGTCATACTAGCTGACGCAAAAGCAATTAATGCGCCACGGAACCTGCCGGTCCGGGGCGGCAAAGCACAGGGAGCAGGCAGGATGACGGGAGGCATCGCGGGGCGGCATGCGGCCGCGTGGCATGCGCGGATGGCGTGCCTGGCGGGCACGGTGGCGGGGGCGGCGCTGCAACTGCAGCAGGCGTCGCTCTGGCCGGCCGCGGTCTATGCGGCGGGTGCCCTGGGTGCGCTCGCCGGGCTGTGGCTGCTGCGCCGCCTGCGGCCGGGGCTGCGCATCGCGTTCCTGCCGGCGATGCTGTGCGGCATCGCGCTGGGCCTGGCCGCCGCCGGCCTGCGCGCCGGCATGCATCTGGCCGACGCCCTGCCGGCGTGGATGGAGGGGCGCGACGTGGAGGTGGTCGGCGTGGTCGCGCAGATGCCCCGGCGCAATGCTGCGGGGCAGCAGTTCCGCCTCGACGTGGCATCGGCACGCTGGACCGCGGACGGGCCGGATGCGCCGGCGCCCCGCCTGCCGCCGAGCCTGGCCCTGGGCTGGTATGCCTCCGGCACGTGGGCGGGACCGCAGGATGCGGACGCCGCCGCGCCGCTGCCGGCCGTGCACGCGGGCGAGCGCTGGCGCTTCACCGTGCGGTTGCGGGCACCCCACGGCACGCTCAACCCGCACGGCTTCGACTACGAGCTGTGGCTGTGGGAGCAGGGCGTGCAGGCCACCGGCACGGTGCGCGCCGGACCGCGCGACTCGGCTCCCGAGCGCCTGGATGGCTCGGGCGCTGCCTTCCGCCGACCTGTCGAGCGCGCCCGCGAGGCGGTGCGCGACGCGATCCTCGAACGCGTGGCCGACCGCCAGCGCGCCGGCGTGGTCGCGGCCCTCGTCACCGGCGACCAGGCCGCCATCGACCGCGCCGACTGGGACGTCTTCCGCGCCACCGGCGTGGCGCACCTGATGTCCATCTCGGGCCTGCACGTGACGATGTTCGCCTGGCTGGCCGGCGCCGTGGTCGGCGCGCTGTGGCGGCGCAGCACGCAGCTGATGCTGCGGCTGCCGGCACAGCAGGCGGCGCTGGCCGGCGGCCTGGCGCTGGCGGCGGCCTATGCCCTGTTCAGCGGCTGGGGCGTGCCGGCGCAGCGCACCGTCTGGATGCTGGCGCTGGCGGCGCTGCTGCGCCTGGGCGCGCGCCGCTGGCCCTGGCCGCTGGCCTGGCTGCTGGTGTGCGCGGGCGTCGTCGCGCTGGACCCGTGGGCGCTGATGCAGGCCGGCTTCTGGCTCAGTTTCGTCGCGGTGGGGGTGCTGTTCGCCACCGATGCCGGCGCCATGCCCGCGCAGGCGGGGGCGGCACGGCATGCAGGCGCACGGCTCGTGCGCCTGCTGCGCGAGCAGGCCGTGGTGACGCTGGCGCTGGCGCCGCTGGGGCTGCTGCTGTTCCAGCAGGTGTCGCTGGTGGGGCTGGCGGCGAACCTGGTCGCCATTCCCTGGGTGACGCTGGTGGTCACGCCGCTGGCGATGCTGGGCGTGCCGGTGCCGGCGCTGTGGGATGCCGCGGCCGGCGCGGTCGGCCTGCTCGGATGGCTGCTGCAGGCGATGGCGGCGTGGCCGGGCGCCACGTTCTCGGCCGCTGCCCCTCCGCTGTGGGCCGGGGCCGCGGGCGTGCTGGGCGGCCTGCTGCTGGCGATGCGCCTGCCGCCCTCGCTGCGCCTGATGGGCGTGCCGCTGCTGCTGCCGGTGCTGCTGTGGCAGGCGCCGCGGCCGCCGCCAGGCGAGTTCGAACTGCTGGCCGTCGACGTCGGCCAGGGCAACGCCGTGCTGGTGCGCACCGCGCGGCACACGCTGCTGTACGACGCGGGCCCCCGCTACAGCCAGGACAGCGATGCCGGCCACCGCGTGCTGGTGCCGCTGCTGCGCGCGCTGGACGCGCGCGTCGACACGCTGCTGCTGAGCCACCGCGACACCGACCACACCGGCGGCGCCGCCGCCGTGCTGGCGATGCAGCCCGGTGCCACGCTGCTGGGCACGCTGGAGCCGGACCATCCGCTGCAGGCGCTGCGCCCGCAGCAGCCCTGTGCGGCCGGGCTGCAATGGGAATGGGACGGCGTGCGCTTCGCCGTGCTGCATCCGCAACCCGGGCAGGCCGTCGAGGGCGTGCGGCCCAACACCGTGTCGTGCGTGCTGCGGGTGGACAACGGCCGCGCCAGCGCACTGCTGGCCGGCGACATCGAGCGGCCGCAGGAACTGGCGCTGGTGGCCGGCGATGCCGCCGCGCTGCGCGCCGACGTGCTGCTGGTGCCCCACCACGGCAGCAAGACCTCGTCGAGCGCGGCCTTCCTGGCGGCGGTGCGGCCCCGGCTGGCCGTCGTGCAGGCCGGCTGGCGCAACCGCTTCGGCCATCCGGCGCCCGAGGTGGTGGCGCGGCTGCGCGGGCAGGGTGCGCAGGTGGTCGATTCGCCGCGCTGTGGCGCCCTGGGCTGGCACAGCGCGCAGCCCGACGCCGTGCAATGCGAGCGCGGCGTGCGGCGACGCTACTGGCACCACACGCCGCCCCCGCTGCCGTGACATGCACGACAAAAGCTGCTCGCACGCCGCGTGAAGCTGGTCCTGAACTTGCTAAGCTATGGCCAAGGAGATCGGTCGTTCCATGCACAAGTTCGATGAAATGTACGACCGGCTGCCCTACGAGGGCGCCGGCATCCGGCAGCACTATCAACGGTACGACCAATGGCTTGCGAAGCAGCCCACGGAAGTGATGCGGTCGCGCCGGGAGGAGGCGGAGATGATCTTCCGCCGCGTCGGCATCACCTTCGCCGTTTACGGCGCCAAGGACGAGGACGGTGCCGGCACCGAGCGCCTCATCCCCTTCGACCTGCTGCCGCGCATCATCCCGGCCGACGAGTGGGCCGCGATGGAGAAGGGCCTGGTGCAGCGCGTCACCGCGCTCAACCGCTTCATCCACGACATCTACCACGACCAGGAGATCGTCAAGGCCGGCATCGTGCCGGCCGAGCAGATCCAGGGCAACGCGCAGTTCCGGCCCGAGATGATCGGCGTGCAGGTGCCCAACGACATCTACTCCAACATCTCCGGCATCGACATCGTCCGCGCGCCGGATTCGTCGGGCAAGGGCGAGTACTACGTGCTGGAGGACAACCTGCGCGTGCCCAGCGGCGTGAGCTACATGCTGGAGAACCGCAAGATGATGATGCGGCTCTTCCCGGAGCTGTTCGCGCAGAACCGCGTGGCGCCGGTGGCGCACTACCCCGACCTGCTGCTGGAGACGCTGCGCGCCAGCGCCTGGCCGACCGCGGCCGAGCCCACCGTGGTGGTGCTCACGCCCGGCATGTACAACAGCGCCTACTTCGAGCACGCCTTCCTCGCGCAGCAGATGGGCGTGGAGCTGGTCGAGGGGCAGGACCTGTTCGTCAAGGACGACTTCGTCTACATGCGCACCACGCGCGGCCCGCGCCGGGTGGACGTGATCTACCGCCGGGTGGACGACGACTTCCTCGATCCGGAGGTGTTCCGCCCCCATTCCACGCTGGGCTGCGCCGGCCTGATGCGCGCCTACAAGGCCGGCAACGTGGTGATCTGCAACGCGGTGGGCACCGGCGTGGCGGACGACAAGTCGATCTATCCCTACGTGCCGAAGATGGTGGAGTTCTACCTGGGCGAGCAGCCCATCCTGAAGAACGTGCCCACCTGGATGTGCCGGCAGAAGGACGACCTGGACTACGTGCTGGCGAACATGAAGGACCTGGTGGTCAAGGAAGTGCACGGCGCCGGCGGCTACGGCATGCTGATCGGCCCGGCCGCCACGCAGGCCGAGATCGACGAGTTCCGCGAGGTGGTGCGCGCCAAGCCCGACGGCTACATCGCCCAGCCCACGCTCAGCCTCTCGACCTCGCCCACCTTCGTCGAATCGGGCATCGCGCCGCGCCACATCGACCTGCGGCCCTTCGTGCTGAGCGCCAAGGAGGTGCAGATGGTGCCCGGCGGCCTGACGCGCGTGGCGCTCAAGGAGGGCTCGCTGGTGGTCAACTCCTCGCAGGGCGGCGGCACCAAGGACACCTGGATCCTGGAGCCGGAGGGGCGCTTCGGCTCGCAGTCCCAGTCGCAGTCGCAGCGCCAGGGCGGCGGCCAGGGCCAGACGCAGAGCCAGTCGGCCTGAACCGGGGGAGGACCAGAACATGCTTTCGCGCACCGCCGACCACCTCTACTGGATGTCGCGCTACACCGAGCGGGCGGAGAACACCGCCCGCATGCTCGACGTCAACTACCAGACCTCGATGCTGCCGCAGTCGGCCGAGGTCGCGCAGCTCGGCTGGCAGGGCGTGCTGTCCATCAGCGAGCTGCGGCCGGCCTACTTCGCCAAGCACGATGCCATCACGCCCGAGGGCGTCATGGAGTTCATGGTCAGGGACGAGAGCAACCCCTCGTCGATCATCTCCTGCCTGAAGGCCGCGCGCGAGAACGCGCGTGCGGTGCGCGGCGCGCTGACCACCGAGTCGTGGGAGACGCAGAACACCACCTGGCTGGAGGTCAACCGCATGCTGCGGCCGGGCCAGTTCGAGCGCGACCCCGGCGCCTTCTTCGAGTGGGTCAAGCACCGCTCGCACCTCTCGCGCGGGGTGACGCTGGGCACCATGCTGCAGGACGAGGCCTTCCACTTCTCGCGCCTGGGCACCTTCCTGGAGCGCGCCGACAACACCGCGCGGCTGGTGGACGTGAAGTTCCACGCCATGGGCAGCGAGTTCTTCGGCGCCACCACCGAAGAGCACCAGGAGTACGACTTCTATCACTGGAGCGCGATCCTGCGCAGCGTCTCCGGCTTCGAGGTCTACCGCAAGGTCTACCGCGACGTGATCAAGCCCGAGCGCGTGGCGGAACTGCTCATCCTGCGCGTGGACATGCCGCGCTCGCTGCACCACAGCCTGAACGAGGTGGTCAACAACCTCGGCAAGGTGGCCAACGACCAGAGCGCCGAGACGCTGCGCCGCGCCGGCAAGTTGCTGGCCGAGCTGCAGTACGGCCGGGTGGACGAGATCCTCGCCACCGGGCTGCACGCCTACCTCACGCAGTTCCTCGACCGGGTGAACGAGCTGGGCGGGCGCATCAGCCAGGACTTCCTGGTGCCGGCGCACTAGCCGTCGGGCTAACGGCCCGGCCGGTTGAAGGCGGCGCGGGCGCGCTCCACCTCGGCGCGCGTCACGCAGTCGCGCGCGTGGTCGTTGACCAGGCCCATCGCCTGCATGAAGGCGTAGACGGTGGTGGGACCGACGAACTTCCAGCCGCGCTTCTTCAGGTCCTTGGACATCGCGATCGAGGCGGCCGAGGTCGAGACCGGCGCCGATGCATCGGCCGGCGGCGCCTCGTGGCGCCACACGTAGGCGGCCAGCGAGCCCTCGCCGGCGATGAGCGCCTGCGCGCAGCGGGCGTTGTGGATCACCGCCTCGATCTTGCCGCGGTGGCGCACGATGCCGGCGTCCTGCAGCAGCCGCTCGACGTCGCGCTCGCCGAAGCGGGCCACGCGGTCGATGTCGAACCGGTGGAAGGCGGCGCGGAAGTTCTCGCGCTTGGCGAGGATCGTCCGCCAGCTCAGTCCCGACTGGAATCCCTCCAGGCTCAGCTTCTCGAACAGGCGCCGGTCGTCGTCGACCGGGAAGCCCCATTCCCGGTCGTGGTAGGTCGTGTACTCGGGGGTGGCGGCGCACCAGTGGCAGCGCAGGCGGCCGTCGGGGCCGGGCAGGGTGGGCGTGTTCATGGTCCCGTCCAGTATGCTCCACGGGCCATGTCGTCCTCGCCGCCCGCCTGCCCCTCCTGCCGCCAGCCGATGGAAGTGCACCAGCTCGCCACGCACACCGGCGTGCCGACCGAGCTGGACATCTGCTTCGCCTGCCAGGGCCTGTGGTTCGACCCGCAGGAGAGCCAGCGGCTGGCGCCGGCCGCCGTGCTGGAGCTGTTCGAGCGGCTGCACGACCACCGCGACGACGCGCACGGCCCGCTCGGCGCCTCGCTGGCCTGCCCGCACTGCCGGCGCACGCTGCTGCACGGCTTCGACGTGGTGAAGAGCGGCCGCTACGTCACCTACCGCTGCCCGCAGCGGCACGGGCGCTTCGCCACCTTCTCGTCCTTCATGATCGAGAAGGGCTTCGTGCGCATGATGACGAAGCCTGAGATCGAGGACCTGGCCAAGCGGGTGCAGGCCATCTACTGCAGCGGCTGCGGCGCGCCGGTGGACATCCGCCGCGACCACGCCTGCCCGCATTGCCGCGCGCCTTTCTCGCTGCTCGATCCGCAGGCGGTGGAGCAGGCCCTCAGGCGCCACGCCGACGGCGCCGCGTACGCGGCCCGCGGGCCGGTTGCACCGGCGGCGGGCCAGGTCGACCTGGCCGATGCGCTGGTCGCCATCGAGCGCGACAGGCAGCGCGCGCTGCGCGAGGAGGAGAAGCAGCGGCGCGAGGGCACCGTCGACCTGTGGGCCGCCGGCGTGGAACTTGTCTGGCGGGCGCTGAGCCGGTAGGCGGCAGGGCGGGTCAGGCGGCCGTCGCCTGGCGCACGGCATGCTCCCAGCGCGCCATCGCCTCGTCGGCCTGGGCGCGGCTCATGGTCGGCATGAAGCGGCGCTGCGCACGCCACTGGCGGCTCAGTTCCTCCGTGCCCGCGTACACGCCGCAGGCGAGGCCGGCCAGGTAGGCGGCGCCCAGCGCCGTCGTCTCGACGACTTCCGGCCGCACCACCGGGATGCCCAGCAGGTCGGCCTGGAACTGCATCAGCAGGTCGTTCACGCTGGCGCCGCCGTCCACCCGCAGCTCGGCCACCGGCGCGCCGCCGGCGGCTTCGGCGTCGCGGCTCATGGCGAAGAGCAGGGCGGCGCTCTGGTACGCGATGCTCTCCAGCGCCGCGCGGGCGATGTGGGCCACGGTGGTGCCGCGCGTGAGGCCGGTGATGGTGCCGCGCGCGTCGGCCTTCCAGTAGGGTGCGCCCAGGCCGGTGAAGGCGGGCACCACCATCACGCCGCCGGCGTCGGGCACGCTCTCGGCCAGCGCCTGCACCTGGCCGCTGCCCTGGATGGCCTGCAGGCCGTCGCGCAGCCACTGCACCACGGCGCCGCCGACGAAGACGCTGCCTTCCATCGCGTATTGCGGCTGC
>NZ_JBIQNC010000003.1:0-7942 GCF_044462705.1 Xenophilus sp. | reverse complement strand
TCGCCCGTGTGCATCAGCAGGAAGCAGCCGGTGCCGTAGGTGTTCTTGGCCATGCCGGGGCCGAAGCAGGCCTGGCCGAACAGGGCAGCCTGCTGGTCGCCGGCCACGCCGCCGATGGGCAGGGGCGCGCCCAGCAGCGCGGCATCCGCATCGGCGAAGTGGCAGCTCGACGGCCGCACCTCGGGCATCAGCGCGGCGGGCACCTTCAGCGCCGCGAGCAGGTCGGCGTCCCATGCGTTGCGGTGCACGTTGAAGAGCATGGTGCGCGAGGCGTTGCTCACGTCGGTCACGTGCACCTTGCCGCCGGTGAGCTGCCAGATCAGCCAGCTATCGACCGTGCCGAAGGCCAGCTCGCCGCGCTCGGCCCGCGCGCGCAGGCCGGGCACGTTGTCCAGCAGCCAGACCAGCTTGGTGGCGGAGAAGTACGCGTCGATCACCAGGCCGGTCTTCTCGCGGATGGTGTCCTCCATGCCGTCGGCACGCAGCTTCGCGCACAGCGGCTCGGCCCGGCGGTCCTGCCAGACGATGGCGTGGTGCACCGGCCGGCCGGTGGCGCGCTCCCACACCAGCGTGGTCTCGCGCTGGTTGGTGATGCCGATGGCGCGGATGTCGGTGGGCTTCAGCTTCGCCTTGGCCAGCACCTCGCGCGCGGTGGCGAGCTGGCCCTGCCAGATCTCCATCGGGTCGTGCTCCACCCAGCCGGGCTGCGGGTAGATCTGCGGCAGCTCGCGCTGCGCCATGGCGACGATGCGGCCGGCGGCGTCGAAGACGATGCTGCGCGAGCTGGAGGTGCCCTGGTCGAGGGCGAGCAGGTAGGTCATGGTGTCGGGTCTCCTGTAGCGTCTGCGCCGGCAACGACGCAGCGCACCTGCGCGCGTTCCAGCAGGTCGGGGAAGGGCGCCGGCGGCGGCGCGTCGGTGAACAGGCGGTCGAAGCGCGACAGCTCGGCCAGTTGCACCATCGCCGGCCGGTTGAACTTGCTCGCGTCGGCGGCCAGCCACACCTCGCGGCCCTGGGCGAGGATGGCCTGCGCCACCTTCACCTCGCGCAGGTCGAAGTCGCGCACCGTGCCGTCGGCCTCGATGCCCGAGCAGCCGACGACGGCGATGTCGACCCGGAACTGGCGCATGAAGTCCACTGCCGTCTCGCCGACCACCGCGCGGTCGCGGCTGCGCACCGTGCCGCCGGCCACGATCACTTCGCACTGCGCGTTGGCTGCCAGGATGCCTGCCACGTTCAGGTTGTTGGTGATGACGCGCAGGCCGCTGTGGCGCAACAGCGCGCGGGCGATGGCTTCCGCGGTGGTGCCGACGTTCAGGATCAGCGAGCATCCGTTCGGCACCTCCGCGGCCACGGCGCGGGCGATGCGCGACTTGCCCTCGGCGTTGAGCGCCTCGCGCTGGCCGTGGGCGATGTTCTCGGTGGTCGAGCCCGGCACCCGCACGCCGCCGTGGAAGCGCGCCAGCAGGCCGGCCTCGGCCAGCCGCTGCACGTCGCGCCGCACCGTCTGCAGGGTGACGCCGAGCAACTGGGCCAGTTCCTCCACGGTGGCGGCGCCGCGCTCGCGCACCGCTGCCAGCAGCTTCAGTTGGCGGGGGTTGGATTCGTTCACGGAAATCACTTTAAAACGAAAAAAACCGAAGCGAATCAGGGGAAATATTGAGATAATTCGCGCAATAAGGAATCGAAATGAACCAAAGCGAATCGACTTCCTCTGCGGATTCTGCCGTCTTCGCGCCCACCTTTCCGGCGGCGCAGGCGCCTTCGGCCCGCCTGGCGCCGCTCGAATGCGACGTGCTCGTCGTCGGCGGCGGCATCAACGGCTGCGGCATCGCGCGCGACCTGGCGGGCCGGGGCCTGAAGGTGCTGCTGTGCGAGAAGGACGACCTGGCCTCGCACACCTCCTCGGCCTCCACCAAGCTGATCCACGGCGGGTTGCGCTACCTGGAGTACTACGAGTTCTCGCTGGTGCGCAAGGCGCTGGCCGAGCGCGAGGTGCTGCTGCGCAGCGCGCCGCACATCATGGCGCCGCTGCGCTTCGTGATGCCGCACGACCCGTCGATGCGGCCGGCCTGGATGATCCGCGCGGGCCTGTTCCTCTACGACCACCTGGCGCGGCGCGAGGTGCTGGCCGGCTCGCGCTCGGTGGACCTGCGCAGTCATCCCGCCGGCGAGCCGCTCAAGGCGCAGTACCGCCGCGGCTTCGTCTACTCCGACGGCTGGGTGGACGACGCCCGCCTGGTCGTGCTCAACGCCATCGACGCCCGCGAGCGCGGCGCGCAGATCCTCACCCGCACCGCCTGCGTGGAGGCGCAGCGCGGCCAGGACCACTGGCTGGCGACGCTGGTGGGCGCGGACGGCCGCGCCTTCACCGTGCGCGCGCGGGCGCTGGTCAACGCGGCGGGGCCGTGGGCCGAGTCCTTCCTGCGCCAGACGGCGCGGCCGGTGCGCGGCGGCGCGCTGGCCACGCGGCACCTGCGGCTGGTCAAGGGCAGCCACATCGTGGTGCCGCGGATCTTCACGCACGACCACGCCTACATCTTCCAGAACCCCGACAAGCGGATCATCTTCGCCATCCCCTACCAGGGCGACTACACGCTGATCGGCACCACCGACGTGGAGCTGGAAGGCAGCGACCCGGGCGCCGCGCGCATCGGCGAGGACGAGGTCGCCTACCTGTGCGAGCAGGCCAGCCGCTACTTCGCGCAGCCCGTGGTGCCGGCCGACGTGGTGTGGACGTACGCCGGCGTGCGCCCGCTGCTGGACGACGCCTCGGGCGACCCTTCGGCCGTCACCCGCGACTACCTGCTGGAGACCAACGCCGACGCGGCGCCGCTGCTGTCGGTGTGGGGCGGCAAGATCACCACCTTCCGCAAGCTGGCGGAGGACGCGGCCGGCGAGATCGGCCGCATGCTGGGCGAGGCGCGCCCGGCCTGGACCGAGGGCGCCTGGCTGGCCGGCGGCGACCTGTCGCCGTGGATCGGCCCGACCGATCGCCGCACCCGGCCCGACGAGGCCTTCGCGCGCTTCGCGGCCGAAGTGCAGCAGCGCCACCCGTGGCTGCCGCCGGCGCTGGCGCAGCGCCTCGCGCATGCCTACGGCGCGCGCATCGAGCGCGTGCTCGGCGACGCCGCCTCGCTGGCCGACCTGGGCGCCGAGGTGGCGCCGGGCCTGTTCGAGCGCGAACTGCGCTACCTGCGCGAGGAGGAGTGGGTCACGCAGGCCGACGACGTGCTGTGGCGCCGCTCCAAGCTCGGCCTGCGCTACACGCCGCAGCAGCGCGAGCAGGTGCAGGCCTGGTTCGCCCGCGGCGGCGCCTGAACGGGCGGCCGTCGCCCGCGCGACGGAGGCCGGCGGGCCCCCGCGCCGGGGGGAGCGGCGCAGGGGCCGGCTTGTCCTACATTTGAGCCCTTTGTTTGCCCGCTCCCGATGTCCGTCCCGCCGAATCCGCCTGCCTCGCCGCCCAAGCGCATCCTGGTGGTGCGCTATTCGCAGACGGGCCAGCTCGACGCGGTCACCGACCGGCTGATCGCGCCGCTGCGCGAGGCCGGCAATGTGCACATCCACGAGGAAGTGCTGCGGCCGGCGATGCCCTGGCCCTTTCCCTGGCCCTTCCTGCGCTTCTTCGACGCCTTCCCCGAGACGGCCCACCTGCGCCCGGCGCCGCTGCAGCCCCTGGGCCTGCGCGGCGACGAGGTGTTCGACCTGGCCATCCTGCCGTACCAGGTGTGGTTCCTCGCGCCCTCGCAGCCGGTCACCGCCTTCCTGCAGGACCCGGTGGCGGCGAAGGTGCTGGCCGGCCGGCCGGTGGTCACCGTGATCGCCTGCCGCAACATGTGGCTGATGGCGCACGAGAAGCTCAAGGCGCTGTTGGCCGCCACCGGCGCGCGCCTGATCGACAACGTGGTGCTGACCGATCCGGGGCCGACCTTCGCCACCTTCCTCACCACGCCCGTGTGGCTGCTGACCGGGCGCAAGCGCGGCTTCTGGGGTTTACCCGATGCGGGACTGACGCCGGCGCAGATTGCCGGCGCACGCCGCTTCGGCCTGGCGCTGCGCGATGCGCTGGCGCGCGGCGAGGAGCGCGGCCCCGGCCCGCTGCTGGCCGGACTGGGCGCGGTCCAGGCGCAGCCGCGCCTGTACGTCAGCGAGAAGGCCGGCACCCGCAGCTTCTACCTGTGGGGCAAGCTCATCATGGCCATCGGCGGCCCGGGCCATCCGGCGCGCCAGCCGGTGGTGGCGCTGTACGTGCTCTTCCTGTTCGTGCTGATCGTCACGGTGGTGCCCGTGAGCCTGGCGCTGCAGGCCCTGCTGCGGCCCTTGTTCCGCGGGGCGCTCACTAGAATGAAACACCGATTCGAGCTCCCTTCCGGCTCGGCCACCGACCGCTGCCGCCTGTATGACGACTGATGTCTTCCTGACCCGGACCGCCGCCCACCTGCCTTTCGAACCGGTCAGCAACGAGGAGATCGAGGACGTCCTGGGCCGCGTCGGCGGCAGACCCTCGCGGGCGCGGCGGCTCATCCTGCGCAGCAACGGCATCGTCTCGCGCCACTACGCCATCGACCGCGCCACCGGCCTGCCGGCCATGAGCAACGCGCAGCTCACCGCGCAGGCCGTGCGCGCGCTCGGCGACGACATCGGCCGGGTGGACTGCCTGGCCACCGGCACCTCGCTGCCCGACCAACTGCTGCCCAACCACGGCGTGATGGTGCACGGCGAACTGGGCTGGCCGCGGCTGGAAGTGGTCTCCTGCGCCGGCGTGTGCCTGGCCGGCGCCGCGGCGCTGCGGCATGCCTGGCTGGCGGTTCGCGCCGGCGAGGCCGAGCGTGCCGTGGCCACCGGCTCCGAGCTGGTGTCGCCTTTCCTGATGGCCTCCCACTTCGAGGCCGAGCACGCGCACAAGGTGCAGGCGCTGGAGCAGCACCCGGAGATCGCCTTCGAGAAGGACTTCCTGCGCTGGATGCTCTCCGACGGCGCCGGCGCGGTGCTGCTGGAGCGTGCGCCGCGCGGGCCGCTGTCGCTGCGCGTGGACTGGATCGAGCTGTCCTCCGCGGCGCACGAGCTGCCCGTGTGCATGTACGCCGGCGGCGAGCGCGACGAGCACGGCGTGCTGCAGGGCTACATGCGCATCCCGCCGCAGCAGTGGCAGGCGCAGTCCACCTTCGCCATCAAGCAGGACGTGCGGCTGCTCAACGAGCACATCGTGCGCGCCACGCTCGGCGAGCCGCTGCGCGCGCTGATCGACCGCCGCGGCCTGCGCGCGGCGCAGATCGACTGGTTCCTGCCGCACCTGTCCTCGCACTACTTCGCCGAGCCGCTGCAGCAGTGCCTGGAGGAGGTCGGCCTGCCGATCCCGCGCGAGCGCTGGTTCACCAACCTCGCCACGCGCGGCAACACCGGCTCGGCCTCGCCGTACATCATGCTCGACGAGCTGTTCCGCTCGGGCCGCATCGAGCGCGGCCACAAGCTGCTGATGTTCGTGCCCGAGAGCGGCCGCTTCGGCAGCGGCTTCATCCATTTGGAAGCTGTCTAGCCATGGACATCGAGGGCGTACCGCAGGAAGGCAACGCGACGCTGGCGGGCCACCGCAAGCTGATGTACGCGCGCGATGCTGAGGGGCGCAGCGTGGCGGTCGGCTCACGCGGCTGGGAGGCCGAGGAGATCGTCACCCGCCACGCGATCGAGGTCATCGACGCCCAGGCCGCCGAAGCGCGCGAGCGCGTGCGCGCCGGCGCCGCCTCGCCGCTGGAATACTGGATGTACCAGCGCCGCATGGACGTGGCGCTGCTCTCGCAGGTCACCGGCTTCTGGCAGTGGCGCGTGCGGCGCCACCTGCAGCCGCGCCACTTCGCGGCCCTGCCGCCGCGCCACCTGGCGCGCTACGCCGAGGCGCTGGGCCTGGACGTCCGGCAACTGCGCACACTGCCATGAACGCCACTGCACCGACCCTCCCGCGCTTCGAGCACCGGCACGCGGCGCACTGCGAGAGCGGCGTCATCTCGAACATGCTGCGCCACCACGGGGTGCCGATGACCGAGCCGCTGGCCTTCGGCCTGGCGGCCGGCCTGTCCTTCGCGTACCTGCCCTTCGTCAAGCTGTCGGGGCTGCCGCTGGTCTCGTACCGCATGCCGCCGCGCGCGATCATCAAGGGCCTGCTGGGGCCGCTGTCGGCGCGCTTCCGCTTCGAGACCTTCCGCACGCCCGAAGCCGGCCAGCGCCGGCTCGACGCGCTGCTGGCCGAGGGCCGGCTGGTCGGCCTGCAGACCTCGGTGTACTGGCTGCCGTACTTCCCGCCGGACATGCGCTTCCACTTCAACGCGCACAACCTGCTGGTCTACGGCAAGGAGGGCGACGACTACCTCGTCAGCGACCCGGTGTTCGAGACGCCGATGCGCTGCGCCGCCGCCGACCTGGCGCGCGCCCGCTTCGCCAAGGGCGTGCTCGCGCCCAAGGGGATGATGTACTACCCCGAGACCGTGCCGCGCACCGAACTGACGCAGGCGATGGTGGCGAAGGCGATCCGCCGCAACGTGCGCAGCATGCTGGCGCCGATCCCGCTGGTGGGCGTGCGCGGCATGCGCCGGCTGGCCGCGCGGCTGCAGGCGCTGCCGCCGCAGGCGGCGCACACCGTCGACTACATCGGCCACCTCGTGCGCATGCAGGAGGAGATCGGCACCGGCGGCGCGGGCTTCCGCTTCATCTACGCCGCCTTCCTGCAGGAGGCGGCGGACGCGGTGGCGATGCCGCAACTGGTGGCCTTCTCCGACCGGCTCACCGAGATCGGCGACGGCTGGCGCGCCTTCGCGCTGAAGGCGGCGCGCATGGTCAAGGGGCGCGAGGCGGTCGATCCGCCGCGGCTGGCGGCGCTGCTGCGCGCGCAGGCCGACCAGGAGGAGGCCTTCTTCCGCGACCTGCGGCGCGCCGTGGCCTAGGCGCCGTTGACGCCATGCTCGTCCTCGACCGGCTCGGCTTCCGCTACCCTGCGGCGACGCGGCGCTCGCTCGCCGGCGTGTCGCTGGACGCACAGCGCGGGCGGGTGCTGGGTCTGCTCGGGCCCAACGGCGCCGGCAAGACCACGCTGATCTCCATCCTGGCCGGCCTGCTGCCGGTGCAGGAAGGGCGCGTCGAGGTGGACGGCGTGCCGCTCGCCGCGCTGCGCGCCGAGGCCCCGACGCGCATCGCCGTGGCGCCGCAGGACTACGCCTTCTACCCGATGCTCACCGTGGCCGAGAACCTGGCCTGCTTCGCCGCCGCGGCGCGGCTGACGGGGGCGCGGCGGGCGGCCCGCGTCGACGCCTGCCTGGCGACGGCGCAGCTGCAGGCCTTCGCCGACGTGCGCGCGGAGCGCCTGTCCGGCGGCCTCAAGCGCCGGCTCAACCTCGCCATCGCGTTGCTGGCCGAGCCGCAGCTGGTGCTGTTCGACGAGCCGACCGTGGGCGTGGACCCGCAGTCGCGCGCCTTCGTGCTCGACGCCATCCGCGCGCTGGCCGACGGCGGCATGGCCGTCATCTACGCCTCGCACTACATGGAGGAGATCGAGGCCATCGCCGACCGCGTGGCGATCCTCGACCAGGGCCGGCTGCTGCGCGAAGGGCCGCTGGCGGAGCTGCTGTCCGAGGGCGGGCGCGTCCTGCGCCTGCGCGCGCCGGGGCTGCATGCCGACACGCTGGCGCGCTTCGGCCGGGTCGCGCGTTCGGGCGAGGAGTGGAGCGTGCAGCTCGACGACGCGGCGCGGCCGGCCGAGGTGCTGGCGGCGCTGGACGCCGCCGGCGTGCGGCCGCAGCACATCGACTTCGGGCGCCAGAACCTGGAGCAGCTCTTCATGGCGCTCACCCACCGCTCGCTGCGCGATGCCGAGTGAATCCCTGGCCGTGCTGGCTGCCTTGATCCGCAAGGAGCTGCTGGCCCTGCGCCGCGACCTGCACGGCCTGGGCGCGCT
>NZ_JBIQNC010000002.1:92554-94704 GCF_044462705.1 Xenophilus sp. | reverse complement strand
GCCCGGACGGCACGCAGCGCGCACCGGCCAGACGCTGACGGCGGCCCGCCCGCGCCTCACTTCACCTGCTGCTTGCCCAGCTTGCGCGCCAGCGTGCGACGGTGCATGCCCAGGCGCCGCGCGGTCTCGGAGATGTTGAAGCCGGTCTCGGCCAGGGTCTGGTGGATGCGCTCCCACTCCAGCGTCTTGATGGAGCTGGCGCGGTTGGTCAGCTCGACCTCGGTGGTGCCCTCGGCGCGGCCGAAGGCGGCCTCGATGTCGTCGGTATTCGAGGGCTTGGCGAGGTAGTGGCAGGCGCCGAGCTTGATGGCCTCCACGGCGGTGGCGATGCTGGCGAAGCCGGTGAGCACGACGATGAGCATGTCCTCGTCGTGGGCGTGCAGCGCCTGCACGCAGGCCAGGCCGGAGGCCTCGCCCTGCAGCTTGAGGTCGACCACGGCGTGGGTGGGCGCGAAGCTGCCCTCCTGCAGCACCGCCTGCATGGCCTCCAGGCTGGCGGCCACGCGCACCTGGTAGCCGCGCCGCTCGAAGGAGCGGGCCAGGGTGCGCGCGAAGGCGTCGTCGTCCTCGACGAGGACCAGCCGGCGGGCGGGGGCGTCTTCATCCATGCGCATCCTCCGCATCATCCGCCGGCAGCACGATCGCCGTCAGCGGCAGGGTGATCAGCAGCTCGGCGCCGCCCTCGGCGCGGTTGCGCGCCGCCACGCTGCCGCCCAGGGTGCGCGCCACGTTGACGACCAGGAACAGGCCGAGCCCGCCGCCCGGCCGGCCCTTGGTCGACTGGTAGGGCTTGCCGATGTGCTGGAGCATGGCCGGCGCGAAGCCGGGGCCCCGGTCGCGCACCGCCAGCAGCAGCGCGTCGTCGGTGCGCGCGGCCTCGAATTCCTGCATGCCGGGCGAGGCCTCGAAGGCGTTGTCCAGCACGTTGCCGATCATCTGCTTGAGCGCGGAGTCCGACACCATCGGCAGGTCCTGCCCGAAGCGGTTGAGGTAGCTCAGCCGGTTGTCGGGGCGCCGGCGGCGCCAGTCGGCCACCACGTCGTCCAGGAAGGTGCAGACGGTGGTGGCGCTGGAGGATTCGCCGCGCGTCTCGCCGGCCGACAGCAGGATGCCGCTGACGATCGACTTGCAGCGCCGCACCTGCGTCTGCATCTCGGCGACGTCCTGCGCCAGCTCGGGGTCGGAACTGAAGTGCGGCAGGTGCTGCCAGTCGCCCAGGATCACGTCCAGCGTGGAAAGAGGCGTGCCCAGCTCGTGCGCCGCGCCGGAGGCCAGCAGGCCCATGCGCACGATGTGCTCCTCCTCCGCGGCGCGCTGGCGCAGCGCGGCCAGCCGCGTGTCGCGTTCGCGCAGGTTGGCGGCGATGCGGCCGATGAAGGTGACCAGCAGCGCGGCGTTGAGGGCGAAGCACACCAGCATGCCCAGCACGTAGGGGCTGGCCAGGCCGCGGTCGTGGTCCGGGCGCAGCGGCAGCGGCTGCGCGAACAGCGCCAGCCCCGCGAAGCAGGCGCTGGTGACGGCCACCATCGTCCAGGTGGCCCAGGCCGGCAGCAGCACCGCGCCGAGGATCACCTGCAGCAGGTACAGGAAGACGAAGGGGTTGGCGGCGCCGCCGGCCAGGTAGAGCTGCGCCGTGAGCATGCCCACGTCCACCAGCAGGGCGAACAGCAGCTCGGCGTTGGTCACCTCGCGGCGGGTGCGCCAGCGCAGCAGGCTGGCGATGTTGAACAGCACCAGGGCGGCCAGCACGGCCAGCATGCTGCGCACCGGGATGGGGATGCCGAAGCCGTAGTGGACGACCTCGATGGTGACGATCTGCCCGAAGACGGCGATCCAGCGCAGCTGGATGAGCTGCTGCAGGTTCTTCAGCCCGGTGGCCGCGGAGGCGGTGCGCGCGGCGGCGAGCTCAGGGGCGGGGAGGGCGGGCGGCATCGTCGGAGCGGTCGCCGGGCGGCGCCGGCCGGTCATTGTCCATGCCGCCGCTCGCTGCGCAGCAAGTACACGGTGGCGCCCAGCAGCAATGCGGCCAGCCCGTACCAGGTGATGGCGTACACGAGGTGGCTGTCGGAGAAGCGCACCACCGTCAGGCCGGCGGCCGGCCAGGTGCCGGCGGGCGTGCCGGGCTCGGCCTGCGCGTCGATGAAGTACGG
>NZ_JBIQNC010000002.1:57835-92454 GCF_044462705.1 Xenophilus sp. | reverse complement strand
CGTTGTCGCGCAGGAAGGCGCCCCCGGGTTCGCTCAGGCGCAGCAGGCCCTGCACGTGGACGGTGCCTTCCGGTGCCGGCCGGCCGCGGCGCGCCGGATCGCGCGCCTCGGTGGGCACGAAGCCGCGGTTGATCCAGGTCCTGCGGCCGTCGGCCGTCGCCAGCGGCGTCAGCACCCAGTAGCCGGCGCCCAGCGCGGTACTGGCCTGCACCAGCGCCTCCTTGTCGTGCAGGTAGCGGCCGTCGGCCTGCACCCGCAGGTATTCGTGGCGCGTGCGGTCGACCGCGGGCCACTCGGCGGGGCCGGGCGCCGCCACCGGCGGGGCGTGGATGCGCGCATCCACGCGGGCGATCAGGTCGCGCTTCCAGGCCAGGCGCTGCACCTGCCAGTTGCCCAGCAGCACGAAGCCGGCGATGCCCACCGCCACGCCGGCCAGCAGCGCGGCACGGCGGCCGCGGGAGGCGGCGGCAGGGCCGGTCGGCGCGGCGCGCACCGTCAGGATTGGCCGAGGTGGTGCACCTGCCCGTCGTGGCCCGGCATCATGTTGACGTTCATGTGGAACATCACCCACAGCGTGCCGGCGACGGCGATGGCCACGAAGACGATGGTGAAGAGGGTGGACAGCATGGTCCAGCCGCCCTGGACCTTGCCGTTCATGTGCAGGAAGCAGACCATGTGCACCAGCACCTGCACCACCGCCATGCCGCCGAGCACCAGCACGGCGACGGTGCGGTCGCTGATCACGTTCGACATCACCAGCCAGAAGGGGATGGCGGTGAGGACGACGGACAGCACGAAGCCGATCATGTAGCCGGAGAAGGTGCTGTGCGGGCCCTCGTCCTGGGCGTGGTCGTCGTGGTGGTGGTCGTGCCCGCCGGCGGGCATCGGTACGTCGTGCGCGCTCATCTCACAGCACTCCCATCAGGTAGACAAAGGTGAAGACGCCGATCCAGACCACGTCCAGGAAGTGCCAGAACATGGACAGGCACATCAGGCGGCGCTTGTTCTCGCGGATCAGGCCGTGCCGGCCGATCTGGATCATCAGCACCACCAGCCAGATGGAGCCGAAGGTGACGTGCAGGCCGTGCGTGCCGACCAGCGTGAAGAAGGCCGACAGGAAGGCGCTGCGCCCGGGGCCCGCGCCTTCCTGGATCAGGTGGTGGAACTCGTACAGCTCCAGCCCGAGGAAGCACAGGCCGAAGACCAGGGTGACGGCCAGCCAGCCCAGCGTGCCGCCGACCTTGCCCATCTGCTTTTGCAGCATGGCGAAGCCGAAGGTGATGGACGACAGCAGCAGGAAGGCGGTGTTGATCGCCACCAGCTTCAGGTCGAACAGCTCGCCGCCGGTGGGGCCGCCCGCGTAGCTGCGGCCCATCACGCCGTAGGTCGCGAACAGCGCGGCGAAGATGAGGCAGTCGCTCATCAGGTAGAGCCAGAAGCCCAGCGCGGTGCCGTTCTCCGGATGCGGGTCGTGGGCGAGGTGGTAGTCGCGCGCGGCGGCGCCGGCCTGCACGGCGGCGGGATGGACGAGCTCAGACATGGCGGGCCAGCAGTCGGGTGCGCGCTTCCTCCGTGGCCGCCACTTCGGCCGCGGGGATGTGGTAGTCGCGCTGGTAGTTGAAGGTGTGGACGATGGCGGCCAGCACGGTGGCGGCGAAGGAAGCGGCCGCCAGCGGCCACATGTGCCAGATCAGCGCGAAGCCGCAGACCAGGGACAGCACCGAGATGACGACGCCCGAGGCGGTGTTGGCCGGCATGTGGATCGGCTGGAAGCCGCCCAGCGGGCGCTTGTATCCGTGCCGCTTCATGTCCCACCAGGCGTCGGCGTCATGCACGACGGGGGTGAAGGCAAAGTTGTACTGCGGCGGCGGCGAGGAGGTGGCCCACTCGAGCGTGCGGCCGTTCCACGGGTCGCCGTCGGCGTCGCGCAGCTGTTCGCGGCGCATGAAGCTCACCACCAGCTGCACCAGGAAGCAGCCGATGCCCAGCGCCACCAGCAGGGCGCCGAAGGCGGCGATCTGGAACCAGATCTGCAGCGAGGCGTCCTCGAAGTGGCTCACGCGGCGCGTCACGCCCATCAGGCCCAGCACGTACAGCGGCGTGAACGCGAACCAGAAGCCCGCCAGCCAGAACCAGAAGGAGCACTTGCCCCAGAACTCGTCCAGCCGGAAGCCGAAGGCCTTGGGGAACCAGTAGTTGATGGCGGCGAACACCGCGAACACCACGCCGCCGATGATGACGTTGTGGAAGTGCGCCACCAGGAACAGGCTGTTGTGCAGCACGAAGTCGGCCGGCGGCACGGCCAGCAGCACGCCCGTCATGCCGCCGATGACGAAGGTGATCATGAACCCCACCGTCCACAGCATCGGCACCGTGAAGCGGATGCGCCCGCGGTACATGGTGAACAGCCAGTTGAAGATCTTCGCCCCTGTCGGAATCGAGATGATCATGGTCGTGATCCCGAAGAAGGAGTTCACGCTGGCGCCCGAGCCCATGGTGAAGAAGTGGTGCAGCCACACCAGGTACGACAGGATGGTGATGCACACGGTGGCGTAGACCATCGACGCGTAGCCGAACAGGCGCTTGCCGCAGAAGGTGGCGACCACCTCCGAATACACGCCGAAGGCCGGAAGCACCAGGATGTAGACCTCGGGGTGGCCCCAGATCCAGATGAGGTTGACGTACAGCATCGGGTTGCCGCCGTCGACGTTGGTGAAGAACTGCGTGCCCAGGTAGCGGTCCATCGTCATCAGCGCCAGCGCGGCGGTGAGGATGGGGAAGGTCGCCACGATCAGCGCGTTGGTGCACAGCGCGGTCCAGGTGAAGATGGGCATCTTCATCAGGTTCATGCCGGGCGCGCGCATCTTGATGATGGTCACCAGCAGGTTGATGCCCGAGAGCGTGGTGCCCACCCCCGCGATCTGCAATGACCATATGTAGTAGTCCAGCCCCACGCCCGGGTTCTGGTTGCCCAGGTTCGACAGCGCCAGCCAGCCGGAGGTGGAGAACTCGCCGAGGAACAGCGACAGCATCACCAGCACCGCGCCGGCGGTGGTCATCCAGAAGCTGAAGTTGTTCAGGAAGGGGAAGGACACGTCGCGCGCGCCGATCTGCAGCGGCACCACGTAGTTCATCAGGCCCGTGACGAAGGGCATGGCCACGAAGAAGATCATGATCACGCCGTGGGCGGTGAAAATCTGGTCGTAGTGGTGCGGCGGCAGGTAGCCCATGTTGTCGCCGAAGGCCATGGCCTGCTGCAGGCGCATCATGATCGCGTCGGAGAAGCCGCGCAGCAGCATCACCACGCCCAGCACCATGTACATGATGCCGATCTTCTTGTGGTCGATGGTGCAGAACCAGTCGCGCCACAGCGGGCCCCAGAGCCGGTAGCGGGTGATCAGGGCCAGCAGGGCGATGCCGCCCAGCACGACGGCCACGAAGGTCCACAGCAGGATGGGCTCGTGCGCCATGGGCACCGAGTCCCAGGTCAGCCGGCCCAGGAGCCAGTGGGTCGGCGCCGAAGAAGGTTCAGACATGGTTCTTGTCACTCACACTCAGGTTGGCAGCGGCGGCGCGCGTGCCTCAGTTGTCCGCCAGCGCGACCGGCATGCCGGGCGTGCAGATCGATTGCGCCTGGGCCTTGGCGAACAGCGCCCCGTTGACGCGGGCGCGGCCGCGCAGCGCGTCCGAGGCCATCGTCTCGTGCATGCAGCGCTGGCCGTCCTCGACGCACAGGTTGAGCACGCGCTGGTACAGGTTCGGATCGACCGAGGCGAAGCGCTCGACCGGATGGCGCTCGCTGGGGCGGGCGAGGTCGCGGTAGGCGTCGCGCGTCAGCGGCTTGCCCTCGGCCTTGGCCCGGGCCACCCACCGGGCGAAGTCCTGCTCGCTCAGGCCGTGGAACTTGAAGGTCATGCCCGAGAAGCCGGTGCCGCTGTAGTGGGACGACATGCCGTGGAACACGCCCGGCCGGTTGATGACGGCGTTCAGCTCGGTCTGCATGCCGGGCATCGTGTAGATCATGCCGGCCAGGTCGGGCACGTAGAACGCGTTCATGGTCGAGCTGGAGGTGAGCCTGAAGCGGATCGGCCGGTCCACCGGCGCCGCCAGCTCGTTGACGGTGGCGATGCCCTGCTCGGGCAGGATGAACAGCCACTTCCAGTCCAGCGAGACCACCTCGACCTCCAGCGGCTTCACGCCCTCGGGCACCGGCTTGCCGGAGGCGATGCGGTCCAGCGGGCGGTAGGGGTCGAGCTTGTGGGTGCCGATCCAGGTCAGCGCGCCCAGCGCGATGATGATGACCAGGGGCGCGGCCCAGATCACCAGCTCCAGCTTGGTCGAGTGGTCCCAGTCGGGGGCGTAGTCGGTCTCGGCATGCCGGCTGCCCTGGCGGTAGCGCCAGGCGAACAGCAGGATCAGGATGATCACCGGCACGATGATCAGCAGCATGAGCAGGGTGGAGATCACCACCATCTGCCCCTGCTGGGCGGCCACGTCGCCGGCAGGGTTGAGCACCACCAGGTTGCAGCCGGCCAGCAGGCTGGTCGCGGCGAGCAGGGGCAGGGCCCGAAGAGGATTGGGTAGACGCATGCTGGGCATCTCGGCGGCGACGGCACGGTCGCTCCGGGTTGGTACGGGTTGCGAACGGGACGAATCTAACGCGCGGCCGGCCCGGAGGCGATAGGACGTTTTGTCCTATGTCAATGCGCCGCCCGCCACCTTATAGTGCCCCTTGCTGCGCCTCGTCCAGTGCCGCGGGGCCGCGCGCAGGAGACCTGCCCTGATGTCCAGCATCACCTATCCGCCTTCCTTCCCGCCGGCGCCGGACGCCGATGCACAACCGCACGAGGTCCACGGCGACCACAGCGTGTCGCCGGGCGACATCGCCGTCGGCGTGGTGATCGGCCGCGCCTCCGAGTATTTCGACTTCTTCGTCTACGGCATCGCCTCGGTGCTGGTGTTCCCGCAGCTGTTCTTCCCGCTGCACCAGCGGCTGGAGGGGGTGCTGTTCGCCTTCACCATCTTCGCCTTCGCCTTCATCGCGCGGCCCGTCGGCACCGCGATCTCGATGGCGATCCAGCGCCGCTGGGGGCGTGCCACCAAGCTGACCATCGCGCTGTTCCTGCTCGGCACCTGCACGGTGGGCATCGCCTTCCTGCCCGGCTACGAGACGCTCGGCACCAAGGCCGTGCTGCTGCTGGCGGTGCTGCGCGTCGGGCAGGGGCTGGCGCTGGGCGGCTCGTGGGACGGGCTGCCCTCGCTGCTCGCGCTGAGCGCGCCCCCCAACCGCCGCGGCTGGTACGCGATGCTGGGCCAGCTCGGCGCGCCGGTGGGCTTCATCCTGGCCAGCGCGCTGTTCGCCTTCCTCTACGGCAGCCTGTCGCAGGACGACTTCCTCTCCTGGGGCTGGCGCTATCCCTTCTTCGTCGCCTTCGCCATCAACGTGGTGGCGCTGTTCGCCCGCCTGCGGCTGGTGGTGACGCCCGAGTACGAGCGGCTGCTGGAGCGCAGCGAACTGGAGCCGGTGCCGGCCGGCGAGCTGGTGCGCACCCAGGGCTACAACCTGTTCATCGGCGCCTTCGCCGCGCTGGCCAGCTATGCGCTGTTCCACCTGGTGACGGTGTTCCCGCTGTCGTGGATCCACCTGTATACCGAGCAGTCGATCACCGGCTTCCTCGGCGTGCAGATCGTGGGCGGCTTCCTGATCGCCGTGGGCGTGGTCGTCTCCGGCCTGGTGGCCGACCGCTACGGCCGCCGCCGCACGCTGGGCACGCTGGCCGGCATGATCGCGGTCTTCAGCGGCTTTGCGCCGACGCTGCTCAACGGCGGCACGCTGGGCCAGGACGTGTTCATCCTGCTGGGCTGCACGCTGCTGGGCCTGTCGTACGGGCAGGCGGCCGGCGCGGTGACGTCCAACTTCACGCCGCGCTTCCGCTACACCGGCGCGGCGCTCACGCAGGACTTCGCCTGGCTGATCGGCGCCGCCTTCGCGCCGGTGGTGGCGCTGGGCCTGTCGGCCCACTTCGGGCTGGGCTACCTGAGCCTGTACCTGCTGTCGGGCGCCGCCTGCACGCTGGCCGCCCTGGGGCTGAACAAGGCCCTGGTGGCGAAGGACTGACGGCCGGCCTTCATCAGCCGCCGGCGGCGCGCGCCGCCACGGCCTGCGCCAGCGCCTGCACGCTCAGCGGCGCCGAGCCTTCCGCCTTGTTGTTGATCGCCACGTAGGCCGGCCAGCCCGCGCCCACGGTGCCGGCGATCACCTTCGCCAGCACCTCGCGGGTCTCGGGATCGGGGTCCACCAGCCTGTCGAAGGGCTCGTACAGGCCCTTGGCCGTCTCGTAGCCGTAGGCGCCGTGGCGCCGGTGCAGGCTCCAGCGGCACACCAGCGGGCCGGGCCACAGGGCGCGCAGCAGCGGCAGTTGCGCCTCGATCGGCGGCAGCTTGGCATGCAGGCCCAGGCAGTAGGTGGCGCCGGTGCCGCGCAGCACCTCGGCGAAGGCGGGCGTGAGGAACTCGGGGTTGCGCACCTCGACGGCCACCACGCCGTCCGGCGCCTGCGGTTTCAGCGGGGGCAGGGCGGCGAGCAGGGTGCGCAGCCGTTCCAGCACCTCCGGCAGGCGGGCGAGCAGGTGTGCCGGCAGCGGGCTGAGCTGGAACACCAGCGCACCGATGCGCGAACCCAGGCCCTCCAGCGCCGGCTGCACGAACTGCTCCACCGCCAGCACCGGATCGAGGAAGGCCGGGTTCGGCTGCTGGCCGCGCCCGTCCTCGGCGCGCACCAGCGCATCGGTCACCAGCGCGGGGGCCTTGACGATGAAGCGGAAGTCCGGCGGCACCTGCGCCGCGTAGGCGGCGTACTGGCTGGCCGTCAGCGGCCGGTAGAAGCCGCGGTCCAGGCTCACGCCGCGCAGCAGCGGGTGCTGTGCGTAGGCGGCCAGGCCGTGGCGCGACAGCGTGGGCTGCGCGTGCTCGCCGTCCCAGACCAGGCCCGCCCAGCCGGGGAAGTGCCAGGACGAGGTGCCCATGTGCAGCCGTGGCGCAAGCCGCTCGGCCAGCGCGCGCAGTCCGTCGTCCGCCGGCGCGGGCAGCACCTTCGCCGCCGCCGCCCTGGCGCGGGCGCCGCGCGCCGGCGCGGGCTGGCGGGCGGGCTCGGGCGGCGTGTCGTCGGGGTCTTCGAAGAGGGCGTCCTGCATGGCGAATCGGTGCGCCGCGCATTCTCCGCCAGCCCCGGCGGGCACAATCGCCCGCCATGACCCATCGCCTGCGCGCCCTCGGCGGCTGGATGCTCGCCTGGCTGCTGCTGTCGGCCGCCGGCGCCGCCTGGCTGGCGCACGCGCAGCTGGAGGCGTTGCAGGCCGCCTTCGACACCGACGGCCGCATCGTCCACCGCATCCTCAGCCAGCAGGTGGTGCAGAACGACGCCGTGCTGGCCACGCTCGCGCTGGCCGGCGGCGAGGGCGCGGCGGGCGGCGAGGCGCGCCTGCCGGCGGTCTATCCCTCGATCCTGCGCGTGCAGCGGCGCGCCCCCGGCGAGGCGTGGAACGACGCCGCGCTGGCCCAGGCCGAGGTGCGCTCGCGCGCGCAGCGCGGCCCGGTGCTGGCCGATGCCGACCTGGCGCGCGGCCGCTATCGCCTGGTGATCGGCGCCGCACCGGCCAGCTTCGCGCTGGACATCGACCTGGCGGCCGCCGTGCCCTGGCGCGACTGGCCGGCCGACCCGAAGACCGCGCCCGCCCGCATGGCGCTGGTGCACCAGGGCCAGCGCTTCGAGCTGCAGGGCGGCCGCGACGCGGAGGCGCCGGGCGGCTGGCACTTCCGCTTCCGCAAGCCGCTGGCCTCTGCCAGCCAGCCCTTCGAGGTGGACGCCGAGCGCCGCGTCGGCTGGGGCGAGCTGCCCTGGGGCCGGATGCTGGCGTGGGCGGCCGGCATGGCCGTGCTGCTTGCCGGCGCGCGCCTGCTGCGGCGCCAGCGCACCGAGCGCCGCCGCGCCGAGGAACTGCTGCGCCTGGGCCAGGTGGCGCGCCTGAACACGCTGGGCGAACTGGCCGCCGGCATGGCGCACGAGCTGAACCAGCCGCTGACGGCGGTGCTCGCCAGCACCCAGGCCGCGCGCCGCCTGCTGGACGAGGAGCCGCCCGAGACCGGCGCCGCCCGCGACGCCATGGCCCAGGCCGCGCTGCAGGCGCGCCGTGCGGCCGACGTGCTGGGCCGCCTGCGCGGCACGCTGGAGCGCCCGGACGCCGCGCGCCGCGAGCCGGTCGACCTGCGGCAGGCCGCGCGCCGCGCCCTGCACCTGCTGGAGCCCGAGGGCGAGCGCCGCCACACCGCGATGCGCCTGGAGGCGCCGGAGCAGCCGGTGCGCGCGCTGGCCGACCCCGTGGCGCTGGAGCAGATCGTGCACAACCTGCTGATGAACGCCCTGCAGGCCCTGGAGGAGGTGCCGCCGGCGCGCCGCGAGGTGCTGCTGCGCGTGCGGGCGCAGGACGGGCAGGCGCTGCTGTCGGTCAGCGACACCGGCCCGGGCATCCCCGCCGAGCTGCGCTCGCGTGTGTTCCAGCCCTTCTTCAGCACCCGCAGCGGCGGGCTGGGGCTGGGCCTGAGCCTGAGCGAGACGCTGGCCGCCGGCATGGGCGGCGCGCTCGCCGAAGGCGGCGCGCCGGGGCAGGGCGCCTGCTTCGTGCTGAGCCTGCCGCTGGCCTGACCACCCGCATCGCCGCATGACCGCCCCCTCCACGCCCCAGTCGCCCCTCGTCCACCTCGTCGACGACGATGCCGCCGTGCGCGACA
Organism: Xenophilus sp.; assembly: GCF_044462705.1. Classification (NCBI taxonomy): domain Bacteria; kingdom Pseudomonadati; phylum Pseudomonadota; class Betaproteobacteria; order Burkholderiales; family Comamonadaceae; genus Xenophilus; species Xenophilus sp. The sequence continues at coordinate 83,667 of NZ_JBIQNC010000002.1, read as the reverse complement.
GCCTGGCGCTGCTGATCGGCACCATCGGCCTGCGCGTGCAGACCTGGGAGGCGCCGCAGCGCTTCCTCGCCGAGTTCGACCGCGCCGCCGTCGGCGCCATCGTGCTGGACGTGCGCATGCCGGGCATCGGCGGCCTCGCCGTGCTCGACCGGCTGATCGCCGAGGGCGTGGACCAGCCCGTCGTCATGCTCACCGGCCACGGCACGGTGGAGATGTGCCGGCGCGCCTTCAAGGCCGGGGCGGCCGAGTTCCTGGAAAAGCCGGTGGACGACGAGCAGCTGCTGGAGGCGCTGCAGAACGCCGTGCGCCAGCACGTGCGCTCGCGCGAGCGCAGCCAGGCCGACCAGGCGGCGCGGCGCCGCTACGCCCAGCTCTCCGAGCGCGAGCGCGAGGTGCTGGGCCTGATCGTCGCCGGCCTGACCAACAAGGAGATCGCGCGGGCGCTCACGCTGTCGCCGCGCACCGTCGAGACGCACCGCGCCAACGTGTTCGCCAAGCTGGGCTGCGAGTCGCTGGCGCAGCTCATCCGCGGCTATGCGGCACTGGCCGAGGAAGAGGGCGCTGCGTAGTTCTACGGACGGCCGCGCGTAGCCGCACGAATGGCCCGCGGGCGGGCGCTTTCCTAGAGTGACGTGGTCGCCGGCCGAGCCCGGCGCGCCCCCTCGACAACCTCCTGGAGAGACCCTCATGACCGCATCGTCCCTGCGCCGCATCGGCGCCCTCGCACTCCTCGCCGCCGCCTGCGGCGCCCAGGCCCAGCAGGCCGCCCCCGTGCGGGCCGAACGCAACATCGGCCTCGACCTGGCCAACCAGATCGCCGCCGGCGCCGTGGCCTCCTGCGCCGCCAACGGCTATGCCGTCGCCGCCACCGTGGTGGACCGTGCCGGCGGCGTGCGCGCCGTGCAGCGTGCCGACAACGCCGGCCCGCACACCCTGGGCGCCAGCGAGCGCAAGGCGTGGACCTCCGCCTCGGCCAAGGCACCCACCCAGGCCATGATGGAGAACGCGCAGAAGAACCCCGGCGCGGCCAACCTCGTGCACCTGCCCGGCTTCCTGCTGCTGGGCGGCGGCGTGCCGATCAAGGCCGGCAACGAGGTGATCGGCGCGGTCGGCGTCGGCGGTGCACCGGGCGGCCACCTCGACGAGCAGTGCGCCAACGCCGCCATCGAGAAGGTGCGCGCGCAGCTCGGCTGACGCCGGCCCAAGGCGGGGCGTGAGGGACAATGGCGCCCCTCACGCCGCGCCATGCCTTCTTCCTCCCCCGACGACGCCCACTGGATGGCCCTGGCGCTGGCCCAGGCCCGCGATGCCGCCGATGCCGGCGAGGTGCCGGTGGGTGCGGTCGTCGTCCGGGACGGCCGGCTGCTGGCCGCCGGCCGCAACAGCCCCGTCGCCGGCCGCGACCCGAGCGCCCATGCCGAGATCAACGCGCTGCGCGCCGCCGCGCAGGCGCTGGGCAACTACCGCCTCGACGGCTGCGAACTCTTCGTCACCCTCGAACCCTGCCCGATGTGCGCCGGGGCGATGCTGCATGCGCGGCTGGCCCGGGTCGTCTTCGGTGCGGCCGACCCGCGCACCGGCGCGGCCGGCTCCGTGCTCGACCTGTTCGCGCAGCCGCAGCTCAACCACCACACCCGGGTGACGGGCGGCGTGTGCGCCGCCGCGTGCGGCGCCCTGCTGCAGGACTTCTTCCACGGCCGGCGGCAGGCGGCGCGCGAGCGCGCCGAGCCGCTGCGCGACGATGCCCTGCGCACGCCGGACGCCTGCTTCGAGCCCTTCGCCGCCGCGCTGCCGCCGGTGCGCCACATGGCCGGTCTGCCGGCGCCGGGCGGATGGCGCCTGGCCTGGGTTGAATCAGGCGAAGAGCACGGCGACGCTGCGCCGCTGCTGTGCCTGCACGGCCCTGGCCAGTGGGGCTGGCTGTTCCGCGAGCTGCTGCCCCTGCTGCCGGCGCGCCGGGTGCTGGCGCCCGACCTGATCGGCTGCGGCCGCAGCGACAAGCCCAAGCGGCCCGACGCCCTGACGTCCGACGTGCAGGCCGAAGTGCTGGCGCAGTGGCTGGCGCGCCTGGGCATCGGGCAGGTCGCGCTGCTGCACCACCCGGGCAGCGCGGACGTGGCGGCGGAACTGGCCCGCCGGCCGGGGCTGCGCGTCCTGCGGGCCGATGCGTTCGCGCCGCAGGCCGCATCGCCCCACACCCGGGCCGCCTGGCGCGCGCCCTTTCCCGACCGGGGGCACGAGGCGGTCCTGCGCGCCCTGGGCCGGCGCGCGCCGCCGGCCGACGACCTGCCGCCCGAAGCGGCGCAGGCGCTGGCCGATGTCCTGCGGCGCGCCTGAGATACTGCGCGCCGTGAGCCATCGACGACACATCTACATCTATTCCCCCTCCGGCGCCGTGCGCGACAAGGCCGCCTTCCGGCGCGGCGTGGCGCGACTGAAGGCGCTGGGCCACGAGGTCGAGATCGACGAGGCCGCGCTGAAGAGCTGGCAGCGCTTCGCGGGCGACGACGCCACCCGGCTGGCCGCCATCGGGCGCGCGGCCGCCAGCGGCGCCGACGTCGCGCTGATCACGCGCGGTGGCTACGGCCTGACGCGCATCCTCGACGCCTTGCCCTACAAGGCCGTGGCCAAGGCGATCGACAGGGGCACGGCCTTCGTCGGCCTGAGCGACTTCACCGCCTTCCAGCTGGCGCTGCTGGCCAAAACGGGCCAGGTGAGCTGGGCCGGCCCCGCGCTGGGCGAGGACTTCGGCGCCGAGGCCGGGCCGGACGACATCATGGAAGCCTGCTTCGACGACCTGCTCGAAGGGCAGGGCGAGGGCACCGGCTGGCGCATGTCGTCGCGCGACGCCGGGGTGGCGTTGAAGCCCGTCCACGGCGCCACGCTGTGGGGCGGCAACCTGCGCGTGCTGGTCAGCCTGCTGGGCACGCCGTACTTCCCCGCCGTCGACAAGGGTGTGCTGTTCCTGGAGGACGTGGGCGAGCACCCCTACCGCATCGAGCGCATGCTCGACCAGTTGCGCCATGCCGGCGTGCTGGGCCGCCAGAAGGCCGTCGTGCTGGGCCAGTTCACCGGCTTCCGGGCGGTGCCGCACGACCGCGGCTTCCGCCTGCAGACGGTGATCGACCGGCTGCGCTCGCTGCTGAAGGTGCCGGTGCTGGCCGGCCTGCCGTTCGGCCACGTGCCGACCAAGGTGCTGCTGCCCGTCGGCGCCCCGGTCGAAATGGCGGCGCAGGAACGCGAGGTCTTCCTCGTGTGGGGCCACGGGGTGGGAGGCAGCCGCCATCATCATGGTCATGGACACGATCACCACCACCACGCCTGACGCCCGCGCACCCAACAAAAAAGAGCGCCGAAGGCGCTCTTTTTTTCATTCCTTCGAGCGCAGGGCCCCGTTCATCCGCGCGCGTAGCGCTGCCCGTGCGTGCGCGGCGCCATCGACTGGGGCAGGGCGCCCCTGAACATCCGCGTCACCGCCGCCATCTGCTGGCGTGCGCCGCGCTCGCCATGCACGTCGCTCAGGGCGGCCAGCATGTCCTGGCGCAGGTACCACAGGGATTCCAGCTCGTCGGCATAGCGCACCCGCTGGGCGACGCGGTGGAAGCGCTCGCCCTGGTGGGATTGCAGCAGCGCGAGCATCGACTCGCGGATGCGCTGCACCGTCCGCTCGCTGGCCACGGGCTGGCGCGACGCCGAGAAGGAGAGAAAACGCAGCAGGCTGTTGGGAAACGCCATGGCTTGGATCGGAACACAGCGGAACAGTGATGGAACGGAACCATACGCAGCGCCCCCGGCGGCGGCAAGCGGGAAACAATTATTCATGTTTAAAAACAACAGTATTTCGCGCTTTCCTGGAGCTGATTCCCGAAAACAGAAACCAAAGTCTTAGATGCGGCGCATACTGCCGATAACACTTCGAGAGCAGGATGTGAGTGGGCGTATCTTGTCGAGAGCCAGCGTTCAGATCGTCACAGGCGTGCGCCAGGCTTCGTGCGCACCCGTTGCCATAATTAGTTGAACCTGCCCATGTGCGTGACTCCATGACCACCACCGTCGTCTTTGCGGATCTCACCGGGAGCACGCGGGTCTTCGAGATCATGGGCAACGCGCGCGCCACCGAGACGGTGACGCGCCTGATCCAGTGGATCGGCAACGTGTGCGAGGCGCACGAGGGCCGGGTGGTCAAGACGCTGGGCGACGGCGTCCTGGCGATCTTCAACGACGGGCCCTCCGCCATCGCCGCCGTGCTGGAGATGCAGCGCAGCCACCACAAGCGCCTGCAGAACTGGCCCGCGCCGCTGCGCATGGAACTGCAGATCGGCGTCGCCAGCGGCGAGGTGCTGCAGGTGGACGGCGACAGCTACGGCGACGCCGTCAACGTGGCCTCCCGCCTGAGCGACCTGGCCGGCCCGAGCCAGATCTGGGCCACCGACTCCGCCATCGCGCAGCTGCAGGGCAGCGACGCGCAGCACCGCAGCCTGGGCCCGATCAACATCCGCGGCCGCACCGAGATGCCCGTGGTCCATCGCGTGGACTGGCAGGAGGAGGTGACCGAATTCCTCACCGTCCCCTCGCCGCTGGTGCCGCCGCCGCGCAGCGCCGATTCCAGCTTCGGGCAGATCGAGCTGTCGTGGCTGGACGTGCGCAGCATGTTCACCGCGGAGCAGCTGCCCATCCACCTGGGCCGGGTGGACGAGGCGGAGTTCGTCGTCAACGACCCGCGCGTGTCCCGGCTGCACGCGCGGCTGGAAGCGCGCAACGGCAGCTGCGTGCTGATCGACGTGAGCACCTATGGCACCTGGGTGCGCTTCCACAACCGCATCGGCGCCAGCAGCGAGATCGCGCTGCGGCGCGAGGAGTGCGTGCTGCACGGCAGCGGAGAGATCGGCCTGGGCGCGCCCCTGAGCGAGCTCAGCGCGCCGACCATCTCCTTCAACACGCTCGACGGCAACCTGTCGCTCAGCCGGCGCACGCGGGTGTAGCCGGGTTCCGCGCGGCGGATACAGCCGCTCGGCGCGGAGTCCGACAGCCGGGCCGTCCGCTTCCTTCCAGAGTGGTCCGACGCATGCCGCAAGGGCGCCCGCCGCCCTCCGGCGCCCCCTTGGACCGAAAGGAAGCCGCCGCCATGACCCGAGACCTCTTCGACCGCTGCATCGCCGCCTGCAACGCCTGCGCGCTGGCCTGCGAGCGCTGCGCCACCGCCTGCCTGCGCGAGCAGGACTGCGCCTCGATGCGCACCTGCATCGCGCTGGACATCGACTGCGCGAGCGCCTGCCGCTTCGCCGCCGCGCTGATGGGGCGCGACAGCGTGCACGCCGCGCAGGCATGCCGGCTGTGCGCCGACATCTGCAGCGCCTGCGCCGGCGAATGCGAGAAGCACCCGCACGCGCACTGTCAGGCCTGCGCCGCCGCCTGCCGCGACTGCGCGCAGGAATGCCGGGCGATGGCGGCGGGCTGACCCCGCGCGCCGCCGACCGCTAGCCGCGCTGCCGGCCGCCGCGCGCCATGCGCATCCAGCGCGGGTCGGTGTGCCGGCCTGCGTACTCGCGGTCGATCTCGTCGAGCAGGGCGTCGGCGCTCTTCGGGTCCACCGCGGCGAGGATGGCGTCGATCTTGGCCTCCAGGCGGTCGTCGCCCTCCTTGGACTGCGGCGAGCCGACGTACAGCAGGAAGGCCAGCCCGCCGATCTGCCACAGCAGCTGCAGGAACTCGGACTGCCAGTTCTCCAGCGTGTCGCGCAGCATCTGCACGGTGTAGCCGGAGACCTCCACCGGCGCGCCGAACTGCTGCTGCTCGTCCACGTAGGCGAACCAGCCGAACAGCCAGTGGCCGACCAGCGAGACCAGGAAGAAGCCCAGCGTCACCCAGCCGTAACCGTAGCGTTTCCAGATGGAACGGTTCATGGAGCCTCCCGGTTCACACCCGCGGCGGATCGCTCTCGCGCGCCAGGTGGCGGTGCAGGCCCACCGCGGTGATGAAGTCGGCCGCCGCCTCGGCGGCATCGGCCGCATCGGCCAGGATCAGGCCGGGGTCGTGCGAGCCGTCCGGCAGCGCCATCGGGATACCGGCTTCCGACAGCAGCCCGTGTGACGCGCCCAGCGCGAGGATGGTCTTGCAGTGCCGGTACTGGTCCTTCACGAACTCCAGCGTGTGGCCGTCCGCCGCGAGCGCTTCCATCGCCGCGGCGCCATCGGGCAGCACCAATGCGTCGAACAGGAAGCCCGGGCTGTTCTCCAGGCTCGCGTCGGCCTCGAAGACGCTGCCGTCGCCGGCGCGGCAGCGGCCCAGGCGCGAGCCCACCAGCCGCGGCACCGCACCGGCCTGCACCAGTGCGCCGAGCAGCAATGCGACGGACGTGCCCTCCATGCCGTCGGCCACCAGGATCGCGATCTTGCGCGTGCGGATGCCGCCGTCGCCCGGCCGCGCCATCAGCGACAGCGCGGGGGAGGCATCGACCTCCGGCGGCTGCGGCCGCTCCAGCGCGCGCGGCAGGGGCGCCGGCAGGTCCATGCCCAGGCCCTGCGCGACCTGCTCGGCCAGCGTGCGCGAGACGTTCAGCAGGCCCGCCACCATGCGTTCGCGCACCGCCGGCACCGTGACCTTCGACAGCTCGAAGCGGAAGGCCGCGGCGATGTGGGCCTGCTCCGCCGGCGTCTGGCTCTCGTAGAAGAGCGTGGCCTGCGTGTAGTGGTCGGCGAACTTCTCGGGCTTGATGCGCACCTTGTCCGTGCTCTGCGCGGCGTCGAGCCGGCGGGCGACGCTGACGAAGCCCTGAGCGGCGCCGGCCTGAAAGGGGCAGCCGCCGCCCAGCGAGTTGGGCTCGTAGGCGGCGCGGCCGCGGTGGATCGCCTGGCGGTGCATGCCGTCGCGCTGGTTGTTGTGCACCGGCGCGACGGGCGCGTTGATCGGCAGCTCGTGGAAGTTGGGGCCGCCCAGGCGGCTGATCTGGGTGTCCACGTACGAGTGGATGCGCCCCGCCAGCAGCGGGTCGTCGGTGAAGTCGAGGCCTGGCACGATGTGCGCCGCGCAGAAGGCCACCTGCTCGGTCTCGGCGAAGAAATTGTCGGGGTTGCGGTCGAGCACCATGCGGCCGACCACCTGCACCGGCACCAGCTCCTCGGGCACGATCTTGGTGGCGTCGAGCACGTCGAAGCTGAACTGCCGGGCCTGCTCCTCGGTGAAGATCTGCAGGCCCAGTTCCCACTCGGGGTACTCGCCGGCATCGATCGCCTCCCACAGGTCGCGCCGGTGGTAGTCGGGGTCGGCGCCGGAGATCTTCACCGCCTCGTCCCACAGCAGCGAGTGGGTGCCCAGCCTGGGCTGCCAGTGGAACTTGGCCAGGCAGGCCTCGCCCGCCTCGTTCACCAGCCGGAAGGTGTGCACGCCGAAGCCCTGCATCATCCGGAGGCTGCGCGGGATGGCGCGGTCGCTCATCAGCCACATCAGCATGTGCGTCGATTCGGGCATCAGCGAGACGAAGTCCCAGAAGGTGTCGTGCGCCGAGGCGGCCTGCGGCATGCCGTGGTGCGGCTCGGGCTTGACGGCGTGCACCAGGTCCGGGAACTTCATCGCGTCCTGGATGAAGAACACCGGCATGTTGTTGCCCACCAGGTCCCAGTTGCCCTCGTCGGTGTAGAACTTGACGGCGAAGCCGCGCACGTCGCGCGCCGTGTCCTTGGAGCCGCGCTCGCCGGCGACGGTGGAGAAGCGCACGAACACCGGCGTGATCTTGCCGGCCTCGCGGAAGGGCGCCGCCCGGGTGTAGCGGGTCAGCGGCTCGTAGCACTCGAAGAAGCCGTGCGCGCCCGAGCCGCGCGCGTGCACGATGCGCTCGGGGATGCGCTCGTGGTCGAAGTGGGTGATCTTCTCGCGCAGGATGAAGTCTTCCAGCAGCACCGGGCCTCGCGCGCCCGACTTCAGCGAGTTCTGGTTGTCGGCGACCGGCACGCCCTGGTTTGTGGTGAGGCGCTGGCCGCCGGAGTCCACGCGCACGCGGTCCAGCGAATCGATGGTGGCGTTGACGCCCTCGGGCGCCACGCCGCCGGTCTTGGCGGAGCGGCTGGCCTCGGAAGGCGTGCTGCCGGTCGGCAGCCGCGAGGCCGGCTTCGCGTGCGCGCCCTGCGGCGCGGCGCGGCGGGCGCCGCCGCCGGTCTCGTATTCGAGCGGCTTGTCGGGGTTGGCGGGCAGGGCGGCGGCCAGGGCCTGGGTCTCGATGGCCTTCTGCGCCGGGACGTCGCCGCGGCCGGCGGCGGGCGGGGCGGGGCGGGCGGGCCCGCTGTCGGTGTTGCGCGCGGCGGACCGGGCGGCGTCGAGTGCCGCGCGCGGCACGGCGGCCGAAGGGGGTTGCTTGGGCATGGGCGTCCTCGTGGGGTGGAAGACGAGCGTGGGGCTCGTGCGGGGGTCTGAAGGTCTGGTGTAGTCCAGCGTCCGGAGGCGCCCTGTAGGACGCTTCGCAGTACGGCCGTAGTTGCACGGCAGCGATGCGAAGGAGCCGGCGAACGCGATTCGCGCCGGCGCCGGCCGGAGCTGCTTGGCCGACCTACACGCGCGCATGAACGGGACCGACAGCCGCCGATGGCCGGACGACGGATCGTGTCTCCTGCGGCGCGCGATCGCGCCGCCATCGCCCGAAACCCCACGAAGGAGTCCCCATGAGCAAAGCACCCCCCAAGAAGAACGACGCCGTCGATCTGCTGGACGCGGATCACATCGCCGTCAAGAAGCTCTTCCAGCAGTACAACAAGCTGGCCGAGGAGAAGGCGCCTGCCGGCGAGCGCCAGGCGCTGGCCGTCAGGATCTGCACCGAGCTGACGGTGCACGCGCAGCTCGAGGAGGAGATCTTCTATCCGGCCGCGCGCGCCGCCATCGACGACGAGGAACTGATGGACGAGGCGACGGTGGAGCACGCCTCCGCGAAGGACCTGATCGCCCAGATCGAGTCGATGGGCGCCGACGAGCCCATGTACGACGCCAAGGTCATCGTGCTGGGCGAGTACATCGACCACCACGTGACGGAAGAGCGCGAGGAGATGTTCCAGAAGGCGCGCCGCTCCGGCATGGACCTGGTGGCGCTCAAGGAGCAGCTCGCCGCGCGCAAGGCGGAACTGATGGCCGAGATGGAGGCCACCGCCTGAGGCCCGCTGCGGCGGGGCGCGGGCGGCTCAGCGCCGCCCGAGCAGCCGCGCCATGAGCTGGCGGAAGGTGTTGCGCAGCACCGGGCCGCGCTGCGGGTCGCGCACCGCGGCCACCGCGAAGTGGCGCACTTGTTCCTGCGTGAAATGCGGCGGCAGCGGTGCGACGTCCGGGTCGGTGCGGCATTCCAGGATCACCGGCATGGGCGCGGCGAGCGCGGCGTCCCACCAGGCGGCGCCGACCCGGTCGGGGTCGTCGACGTACAGGCCCTGGAGGCCCAGCAGCTCGGCATAGCGGTGGTAGGGCATGTCCGGCACGTGCTGCGTCGAGGGCGTCCTCGCCTCGCCCATGCGGATGCGCTCCTCCCACGTCACCTGCGCCAGGTCGCCGTTGTTGAGCACCATCACCACCAGCCGCGGGTCGGCCCACTGCCGCCAGTACCGGGCGATGGTGATCATCTCGTTCAGGCCGTTCATCTGCATGGCCCCGTCGCCGATCAGCGCGATCACCGGCCGGTGCGGGTAGGCCATCTTGGCCGCGATGGCGTAGGGTGTGGCCGAGCCCATCGAGGCCAGGGTGCCCGACAGCGAGCCCATCATGCCGCGCCGCATGCGCACCTGCTGCGCATACCAGTTCGCGACGGTGCCGGCGTCGGCGGTCAGGATGGCGTCGCCGGGCACGCGCACGGAGAGTTCGTGGAACACCCGCTGTGGGTTCAGCGGCCGGGCCGGCTGCATCGCCGCCCGCCCGGCCTGGGCCCACCAGTCGACCACGCGCTGCTCCATCCGCGCGCGCCACGCGTCCGGCGGCCGCGGGCGCAGCAGCGGGCGCAGCGCACGCAGCGTGCGCGCGGCATCGCCGCGCAGGCCGACCTCCATGGGATAGCGCAGGCTCAGCGCGCCGCCGTCGCGGTCGATCTGCACGCCCCGCGCACGGCCCGGCGGCGGCAGGAACTCGGTGTACGGGAAGGAGCTGCCCACCATCAGCAGCGTGTCGCACTCCTGCATCAGGTCCCAGCTCGGACGCGTGCCCAGCAGCCCGATGGTGCCCGTCACCCAGGGCAGGTCGTCGGGCAGTACGGCCTTGCCGAGCAGCGCCTTGGCGCAGCAGGCCTGCAGAGTGTCGGCGACGTCGATCAGCTCGTCGGCCGCGCCGAGCGCGCCGGCGCCCGCCAGGATGGCGACGCGCCGGCCCTCGTTGAGCACCTCCGCGGCGTGCTGCAGTTCCTCGGCCGGCGGCACGGCGGCGTCGAGCGGCAGGCCCACGCCGGTGTGGGTGCTGCCGTGCGCCATCGGCGGCTCCTCGCAGGGCATCCGCTGCAGGTCGTTGGGCAGCACGACGCAGGTGACGGTGCGGCGGTCGTGCGCGATGCGCACCGCGCGGTCGATCAGGTGGCGCACCTGCGAGGGCACGGTGGCCTGCGCGACGAAGTCGCTCGCCACGTCCCTGAACAGCGCCACCAGGTCCACCTCCTGCTGGAAGGCCGAGCCGAGCGCGCCGCGCATCGTCTGCCCGACGATGGCGACCACCGGCACGTGGTCCATGCGCGCGTCGTACAGGCCGTTGAGCAGGTGCACGGCGCCGGGCCCCGAGGTGGCGTAGCACAGGCCGATGCGGCCGGTGAACTTGGCATGCGCGCAGGCCATGAAGGCGGCCATCTCCTCGTGGCGGACCTGGATCATCTCCATGCCGGGGTCGTGCTCCAGCGCCACGTCCAGGCCACCGGCGCCGTCCCCGGGGTAGCCGTAGACCCGGTGCAGGCCCCAGGCCTGCAGGCGCTTCCAGACGTATTCGCTGACGTTCATGGCGTGACGGGATGGGGTGGGGCAGGGGACTTCACAGGGTCGTCTTCGCGGCGGCCGGGCGGTGCCGTCTCAGGGGGCATGCGGGCGTAGGTCCGGGACTACTGTGGGCCTGTGCCTTGCCCGGCCGTGGCCTTCGGCTGACTGCACTGCGCGGGGAACGACGACAGGCAGCGAAGGGCTTCCGCGACATGCTCGGCGCAGGCGGCATGCCGCGCCGCCGAAGGAAGCGCGTCTTGGAAGAAATCCGATCGCCTGCGCCGGAAGGCATCCGCCCCGTGCACCTGCACCCGCGCAGGGGCCCGTCGCGCCATGCCAGCCCGCTGGCGCTGCTGGTGCTCGGTGCTCTGCTCGCGGCCGGCGTGTCGGGCCTGCTCGGCCATCCGCAGCCGCACCGCAGCGTGCATCGCGGCGCGGCCGCCGAGCTGGAGGTGGAGATGCCCGCGGTGATCCGCACGGGCGACTTCTACGAGACGCTGCTGCGCGTGCATGCGACGCGCGAGGTCCGGCAGCTGCAGATCGAGGTGCCGGCCTCGCTGTGGCGCGAGATCACCGTCAACTCGATGGTCCCGGCGCCCGAGTCGGAGCACTCGGACGGCGAGCGCTTCCGCTTCGACTTCGGCGCGCTCGGCGCCGGCGACTCCATGCTGTTCAAGATCGCGGCCCAGGTGAACCCGCGGCTGAACGGCCGCGTGGCGGGCCGCATCCGCGTGCTGGACGACGGCCGGCCGCTCGTCGAGGCCGACCGCGCCATGAAGGTGCTGCCCTGATGGAAGTCGTCCTGCGCGCCACCGCGATGTTCGCGATCGTGTACCTGCTGGTGCGCATGCTCGGCAAGCGCGAGCTCGGGCAGATGACGCCCTTCGAGTTCATCGTGATGGTGGTCATCGGCGACCTCATCCAGCAGGGCGTGACGCAGAACGACTTCAGCCTGACCGGCGCGGCGCTGGCCATCGGCACCTTCGCCTTCTGGGGCCTGGTGCTGAGCTGGATGTCCTACCTGTCGCCGCGCGCCGCCCGCCTGCTGGAAGGCGAGCCGCGCGTGATCGTCCATCACGGCCGGGTGCTGGCGGACAGCCTGCGGCGCGACCGGCTGACGCGCGCGGAGATCGAATCCGAGATGCGGCTGGCCGGCATCGCCTCGCTCGGCGAGGTGGCGTGGGCCGTGCTCGAGCCCAACGGCAAGATCAGCTTCATCCGGCGCTCGGATCTGCCCGAGGAGGCGCCGGGCGAGGATTGAGCCGGCCCGGCTGTCGGACATGCACTGCACCCGGCGATGACGCAGGCCGACGGCCGCACCCGCTGCGCGCCGGTGGGCGCGGCCCGTCCGCAGGTCCATGCTGGATGCAACTTCATCCGGGGAGTCCGCCATGGTCCTGCACAGCGCATCGCCGCAGCGTTACCGGCTTCGCTTCCGTTCGCTCTTCGATCCCGGGCGCGGCTACTGCTTTCCGTGCGACGCGGCGGGGCGGGTGGACCTCGACGCACTGAGCGAGCGCGCGCGTGCCAACTACCTGTTCGCGCGCGGCATGATGGGGCGCGAGCTGCACACGCCGGTGGTCGAGCCGGCCTGAGACAGCAAGCCGCGGCCCGATGATCGAGCGCTGGCTGCTCATGTACGGCGTGCTCCCGGCCTGGCTGGCCGCGGGCGTGCTGGACTGGGCGCTGCATCGGCGCACCCGCATCGAGGCCAATGCCGGCCTGCGCGAGTCGCTGCTGCACATGCTCATGCTGGCGGAGATGGGCGCGGCCGTGCTCGCGGTGCTGTGGCTGCAGGTGGATGCGCTGGTGTTCGGCTTCTGCGTGGCCGTGTTCGTGCTGCACGAGGCCACGGTGTACGCCGACCTGCGCTGGGCGGTGCCGCGGCGCCCCATCGGGCCGGTCGAGCAGATGGTGCACAGCTTCCAGGAACTGCTGCCGCTGGCCGGCCTGGCGCTGCTGCTGTCGGCGTCGTGGGAGCCGCTGCGCAGCGCGCTGGACGTGCGCGGCGCCGCATGGCCGCCGCGGCTGAAGGCCGAGCCCTTGCCGCCTGCCTACCTGGTGGCCGCCCATGCGGCCGGCATGCTGGTGTTCGCCTGCTATGCCGAGGAGCTCTGGCGCTGCCAGCGTGCGCGCCGGCGCTAGCGCGGGTCGGGCCGGGCGGCGGGCTGCGGCGGCTCGTGGGGTTCGGGTTCGGGTGGCTTCCGCATCGAGCGCATCCGGGCCAGGGCCGTGCGCCCGGCCGGGGTGATGCCCAGCACCACGGCGCGCGGGATGAAGCGTTCGCCGGTGCGCAGCAGCACCGGCGGGTCGGTCGCTGCTTCCACCAGCGCGGCGCTGCGCAGGGCCAGGATGCGGTCGATGTCTTCCGGCGCCGTGCACACCACCGGCAGCGGCTGGCGCGAGAGCGCCAGCAGCAGGTCCAGGTATTGCGCCTCGCGGCGTTCGCGCTGCGTCGATGCCCGCCTTCTCATGGATGCAGTTCCGGCCCGCCGGCGTCGCGCGCCGCTCAGGCCGCGACGGGTTCCGACACGCCGCACAGCGCCTCGGCGGCCGGCTCCCTGTCGCTTTCCTTCACCGCGACGTCGCCCAGCGCGAGGATGCCGACCAGCCGCTTGTCGCGGTTCACCACGGGCAGGCGCCGCACCTGGTACTGCGCCATCACCAGCACCGCGCGCTCGACCGATTCATCGTCGTAGACCCAGCACACGCCGTCGGACATGACCTCGCGCACCGTCGCGCTGCCGTCCAGGCCCTGCGCGACGCCGCGCACGGCGATGTCGCGGTCGGAGATGGCGCCGATCATCCGGTCGTTCTCGCCGACCGGCATCATGCCGAAGTTGCCGTCGCACATGCGGCGCGCGGCCTCGGCGATGGTGTCGTCGGGGCCGATCACCTGCACGTCGCGGCTCATGAGGTTCCGGATGCTGTGCATTTCAAACTCCTTCGTGTGCGATGTGGATGAACGCAGGGCGGCCGATGTACGCCGCACTGCCTGTCCATTCCACTGTACGGGCGGGGTCCGCGCGCTGTGTAGGACGTCGCGAGGAAGACGATGGGAATGCTGCTGTCGATGCCGCCGCGGCGCTTCACGCGGGCGCCCGCGGCACCGGCCGCACGGTGGCGGACGCCGCCTTGGCGCCGAGCAGCATCTCGGTCATCCAGTTCACGAGCTGCAGCCCATAGGCCTGCCGCATCTCGTCGGCGGACAGGGCATGGTCGGCCCCCGACAGCACCCGGTAGGTGAGCGAATGCGCCCGCTTGAAGGCGTTCACGTAGCTGCGGATCACCTCGTGCGGCACCATGTTGTCGGTCTCCGATTCCACCACCAGCACGTCGCCGCGGAACTCGCCGCAGGCGCGCAGCGCGCGGTTGCTCTCGGCCGGGATCAGGCCGCGCCGGTAGGTGTTGAGCTTCTCGCGGTCGAGCAGGCCCTTGGGGCGCTGCCAGTCCGGGTCCTCGTAGATGGCCGGCGCCCGCAGCGCCAGCCAGCGCACGGGGCGCAGCGCGGTCGCCAGCGCCGCCAGGTAGCCGCCGTAGCTGCTGCCGACGATGGCGATGGCGCGCTCGTCGACGCCCGGGTGGCTGCGCAGCGTGTCCAGCCCCGCCAGCACGTCCTGGAGGTTGTCCTCCGGCGTCACTTCCATGCGCTGGGCGCGGTGGCGGGCGTGGCCGCGCAGGTCGATCGTCAGGCAGATGCAGCCCAGCGCGGCAAGTTCGTGGGCGCGCGCGATGTACTGCGCCTGGCTGCCGTCCCAGCCGTGCACGAGCAGCACGCCGGGAAGCAGCGCGGAGGTGGTCACGAAGCTGCCTTCGATGCGCTGGTCGGCAACGGGAATTTCAACGGCGGATAGCTGGGTCGTCACCGGTCTGGATGAATGCGTACTTGAGGAGGGGGCCGAGTTCGGCGTCGGTGCCGTGGAAGTAGACGCAGGCCTGCGGCGGCGGCTGGGCCTGGCCGTGCACCTCCATGCAGGAGGCGGCGACGCAGCGGCGCCCGGGCTGCGCCCGGAAGGCCTCCAGCGCCGTGATCTCGGCGCTGGTCGCGCCGCCGATCCGCCAGGACTGCTCGAGCACGCCGCTGCACGCGCTGCCGTCCGCCGCCTCGCCCTGCACCACGTCGTAGTTGATGCGCGAGGCGAACATGCCGGGGTAGCAGTCGAGCACGGCGCGGTGGTAGACCAATACCTGATCGACCGCACGCCGGATGTGCGACGGCGGGTGCAGCCGCGCGAGCTGCTCGAAGCCGCCGCGCACGACCACCAGGTCCGAGCCGCCGTAGGTGACCGCGCCCTTGCGGTCGCGCGTCTCGCGCTGCGTGCCGTGGTAGCTGGCCAGCGCATCGCCGACGCGGATCTGGCCGACGCACAGCACCAGCGGGCGCTCGATGTTCTCCTCGATGCACACGCCGTGCGCCTCCACGTCCCGCGGCGCGAGGCCGGCCAGGCCGTGGATGAACTGCGCCTCGGTGCGCGCCACGAACTGGCCCGCGCCGCCGGCGCCCTGGGCCGCCTTCACGCGCACCGGGCCGCGCGGCAGCAGGCGGCGCGCCGCCTGCATGGCGTCTTCGTGGCAGAAGGCGGTGAAGCCGCGCAGCGTCGCGTCCTGCACGGCCTCGCCGAAGCGGACGGACCACCCCGGCGGCTGGCGGGCCTGCGGTGCCACCACCGGGTGGGTGATCGCCTTGGTCGCCACGAAGCCGTGCGGCACGACGCCGCCGAGCAGGTCTTCCGGCCCCCGCACGCCGGCCGCGCGGGCGGCACCGGGGTCCAGCGTGTCGCTGGGCACCAGGTAGGCGTGCGCGGCGCCGGCGGGTTTCGCGGGATCGAACTCCCCCGCGAAGGGCACGCCCAGCAGCCGCGCCACGCGGCGCGCGATGGCGCTGCGGGTCTCCCGCTCGTGCGGTGCATTGAACGACTGCGGATCGACCGTCCACGTCATGACGGCGTGCGGCCTGCCTGTCGGGCGGTCGGTGGGGCGGGGGCACATCGGCGCTCAGCCTTCGTCCTCGTCCTCGTCGTCGTCTTCTTCCTTCGCGATCGCCTCGACGTCCGCCGCCGCGGGGTCGGCCGCATCGCGACGCCGCCCCCCGGGGGGCAGGGTGCCGGTGCGGTCCGGCAGCAGGTCGGCATCGACGACGGGCGCGGCGGGGTCCGCCGCAGCGCGCTCGCCGGTGCCGGCGGCGTCGCTGGTGCTGCCGTGGGCGATGGGGAAGGCGCCTTCCGACGCCTCGTCGGGCATGGCCGACCGGTTCAGGTCGGTCTGCACGTCGCTGCCGCTGTCGCTGCTGTCGCTCGGGCCGAGCGCGTCCACGTCCTTGCCCGTGGGTTCGGCCGGCGCCGGTGCGCCGCCCAGGATGCTGCTGTTCGCCATGAGGCCACCTCCGGATGAATGCGTGTTCACGTCCACTGTGGAACGGCATCGGCGCCGGGTCTGTGAGACTGCGCCGATGCGGCGCGTCGGCCGGGGCGGCAGAGGAGGCGCGTGGGGGGCGGGCAGGCCTCAGCGCCGCGCGGGCAGGGCGTAGGCGCGGATGGCGTCGCCGGGCTTCGTGCCGGTGGAGCCGTGCCCGCCGGCGACCACCAGCACGTACTGCCGGCCGTCCTCGCCGCTGTAGGTCATCGGCGTGGCCTGGCCGCCGGCGGGCAGGCGGTCGCGCCACAGCACGCGGCCGCTGGCCATGTCGTAGGCGCGCACGTAGTTGTCGAGCGCGCCGGAGTAGAAGGCCACGCCGCCCGCGGTCACCATCGGGCCGCCGATGCCGGGCACGCCCATACGGAAGGGCAGCGGCAGCGGCGAGAGGTCGCGCACGGTGCCGTTGCGGTGCTTCCAGGCCACCTGGCCGGTGCGCAGGTCCACGCCGGCCACGTAGCCCCAGGGCGGCGCCTGGCAGGGCAGGCCGATGGGCGACATGAAGGGCTTCATCGATGCGGCGTAGGGCGCGCCGAAGTTCTCGTTGAGCGCAGGCAGGCTGCCCTTGGGCGGGCCGCCCTCCTGCACCAGCAGGCTGATGTCGTCGCGGCGCGCCACGAGCCGCGAGACGAAGGCGAGATACGTCGGCGTGGTGAAGGCCCAGCCGCGCGCCGGGTCGACCGCGATGCCGCCCCAGTTGAAGACGCCGAAGTTGCCGGGGTAGACGATCGAGCCGCGCTCCGAGGGCGGGGTGAAGCGCCCCTCGTAGCGCAACTGCCGGAAGGCGATGCGGCAGGCGAGCTGGTCCAGCAGCGTGGCGCCCCACATGTCCCGCTCGCGCAGCGGCGGCGGCGCGAAGGACAGCGCCGAGGCGGGCTGGGTCGGCGCCGTGTGGTCGCCGGCGGCGGCGCCCTGCGGCGCCGGCTGCTCGCTCACCGGCAGGAGCGGCGTACCGTCGCGGCGGTCCAGCACGAAGAGCTCGCCCTGCTTGGTCGGCTGCACCAGCGCGGGCACGCGCCGGCCGCCCACCTCCATGTCCAGCAGCGTGGGCTGGGCCGGCACGTCGTAGTCCCACAGGTCGTGGTGCACCGTCTGGAAGTGCCAGCGCACGCGGCCGCTGGCCAGGTCGAGCGCCACCACCGACGAGGCATAGCGCTCCACCGCCGGGCTGCGGTGGCCGCCCCACTGGTCGGGCGGCTGGTTGCCCATCGGTACGTAGACCATGCCCAGCGCCTCGTCCACGCTGGAGACCGACCAGCTGTTGGGCGAGTTGGCGGTGTAGGTGCGGCCGGGCGGCAGCGGCGCCGTGTCGTCGGGGTTGCCCGAGTCCCAGTTCCACACCAGCGCGCCGCTGTCGATGTCGAAGGCGCGGATCACACCCGACTGTTCCTTGACCGATGCGTTGTCCAGCACCGTGCCGCCCACGATGAGCAGCCGCTCGGTGACGACCGGCGGCGAGGTCGAGTAGTAGGCGCCGGGGCGCACGTTGGGCATGTGCTGCCACAGGTCGATCTGGCCGGTGCCGTTGCCGAAATCGGTGCACACCGCGCCCGAGTCGGGGTTCAGCGCGATCAGGCGGCCGTCCGCGGTGGGCATGAAGAGCCGGCTGCGGCAGGCCGGGTCGGTCGCGCCCTGGCTCGCCGCGACCGGCAGCGGCGGGCGCTCGGTTGCGGGCTCCGCCCGGCCTTCGCCGGCCGTGGGCGCGGGGGAGGGCGCAGGCACCGCGCGCGGCGGCTGGTAGGACAGGCCACGGCAGGTCAGGTGCTGGAGCGCCAGATCGCCGGCGATCTGCGGATCGAAGCGCCAGAGCTGGCGGCCGGTGGTGGCGTCCAGCGCGATCACGGACTGGTGGGGCGTGCACAGGAACAGGCGGTTGCCGATCTTCAGCGGCGTGACTTCGTAGGTCGTCTCCTCCGGGTCGCCGGGCCGGCCGCGCCGGTCGCCAGTGCGGAACTCCCACGCCAGCCGCAACTGGTTGGCGTTGGCCGGCGTGATCTGCGCCAGCGGCGAGTGGCGCTGGCCCTCGCCGGTGCGGCCGTAGGCATGCCATTCCCCTGGCGGCACGGGCGCGGCCGTCTCCGGCACCGCATCCGCGGCGGGCCGGCTTTCGAGGCGTCCGGCGAGTTCGTGCGGCGCGCGGAACCAGGACAGCACCGCCAGCGCCGCCGACACCGCGAGCGCCAGGCTCAGCACCGCGCGCGCCGGCGCCAGGCCGGCGCCCCAGGTGCGCGCGCCGCCGTCGGCCTGCTGCAGCGAACGGCGCACCCAGGGCGTGATCAGCCACAGCCCGAGCAGGAACAGCAGGTCCAGGCGCGCGGCCAGCGGCCACCAGTCGACGCCGACTTCCCACACGGCCCACCACAGCGAGGCGACCAGCAGCACCGCATGCAGCCACAGGGCCGCGGGCGAGCCGCGTAGCAGCAGGCCGCCCACGGCCAGCAGCGCGAGGCCCGCGGCCACGTAGTAGAGGCTGCCGCCGAGCGCGGCGAGCCAGCCGCCCGCCGCGGCCAGGATCAGGCCCAACAGGACGAGGATGCCGCCGGTGATGCGTGCCATGGAATGCTGCTCCGGTGAACTGCGCGCCCGCCCTCCGGCATGTGCGGCAGGGCGGAGGGATCGCAGCGGATGGCGAATGGCCACAGGCTGCGACCGGATCGGCCGCGCGAGCGTCAGCCGGCATCCTCCGGCGCTGTCAGCCGGCCGGGACCATCGCAGGGGCCATGCCCGGCGCGGGGGCTTCCTGCGCGCGGGGTGCAGCCGGTCCTACATCGCTGCGGCGCAGGAGGCGCAGCATGGATGAACGCCGTGCGGCCTTCGCTGAACGTGGGCCGTGCGGCCCGTCGAACCCCACAGGAGCAACCATCCATGAAGGCAATGAAGAAGGGCCCGGACGACAAGGAAGACCACCGCGTGATGCTGTGGGCCGCGCTGATCGCGGTCGTGGTCGCGCTCGGCGCCCTGGCGCTCAACGCCTATTTCCGTATCGGCTGACGCCGCCGGACCGACGAAGGAGTCCAAGCCATGTCCAATTCGCAGAACGGCCGTCCCGGCCACACCGAACACAACGCTGCGGGCCGCCAGCCGCCCACGCAGCGCAACGAGGCCCGGCGCACGCCGCGCAGCCGCAGCGACCGCGAGGACCATCGCGGCGGGTACAACCAGGGTCTGGCGCGCCGCGGTCCGCCGCCGCGCCAGCCCTGAGGGGATCAGGGAGAAGTTCGCCCGGAAGCCGAAGCGCCGGCTGCCAGATCGGCCAGCACGGCCGCCACGTCGCCGGTGCGCGGACGCACCGGGTGGCACGGCGCAGGAGGAAAGGCACTGAAGCGCGGCGCGGGCGCCGGCTGCACGATGCCGTCCACCTCGGCGAAGGCGCCGCGTGCGCGGTGGTGCGGATGCGTGGGTGCCTCGTCCAGGTCCAGCACCGGCGCGAAGCACACGTCCGTACCTTCCAGCAGCTCGCACCACGCCTCCCGGGTGCGCGTGCGGAAGACCTGCGCCACCTTCTCCTTGAGCGCCGGCCAGCGGGCCGCGTCCCACTGCGCGTTGAAGTCCGGGTCGTCCAGGCCGCACCTGGCGCGCAGCAGCGCGTAGAACTGGGGCTCCATCGAGCCGATGCTGATGTACCTGCCGTCCGCGCAGGCGTAGACGTCGTAGAAGTGCGCCCCGCCGTCGCCGTTGTTGGTGCCGGCCTCGGCCCGCCACAGGCCCGCCGAGCGCCAGCCGTAGATCAGGGAAGACAGCAGCGCCGCGCCTTCGCAGATGGACGCGTCGACGACCTGGCCCTGGCCCGTCCGCTGCGCGTGGGCCTGCGCCGCGAGCACGCCGAAGGCCAGCAGCATGCCGCCGCCGCCGAAGTCGCCGATCAGGCCCGGCGTCGGTGTCGGCGGCTGGCCGCGGCGGGCGCTGGAGTGCAGGGCGCCCGACAGCGCCACGTAGTTGATGTCGTGGCCCGCAGCGCGGGCCAGCGGTCCATCCTGCCCCCAGCCTGTGACCCGGCCGTAGACCAGGGCAGGGCGGCGCGCCAGGCAGACGTCGGGCCCGAGGCCGAGCGACTCCATCACGCCGGGCCGGAAGCCTTCGATGAGCACGTCGGCATGGTCGATCAGCGCCAGCGCCGCCTGCCGGCCGGCGTCGGACTTCAGGTCCAGCGCCACCGACTCGCGCCCGCGCGCCAGCACGTCGCTGCGCCGGGCCGTCAGCGCGGCCATGCCGCCCTGCGCCCGGCCCGCCGCGAAGCGCTCGATGCGGATGACGCGGGCGCCGTGGTCGGCCAGCATCATCCCGGCGAAGGGCGCCGGACCCAGCCCGGCGAACTCCACCACGGTCAGGTGGGCGAGCGGGCCCCGGCGGCCTTCGGCTACCGGGTCAGAGCCCGACGACACGCGACAGCCTTTCCGGCGTGGCATGGCCGGCGATGAAGGCCTCGTTCAGCTCCACGCCGAAGCCCGGCCCCTCGTTGGGGTAGCACAGCCCGCCCTCGAAGCGGGGGATGTTCAGGGCGATGTCGGTGCCGGGCGCGATGTTCCTGCTCTCCATCGTGCCGTGGATCATCAGCGGGCCGATCGACTCGTTGAGCCCCTGGGTCGCCCACTCGTTGCTGGTCCACAGGTGGGCCGAGGGGCTGTGCTCCAGGCCGGAGCCGATCATGCAGCCGCAGTGCACCGGCAGGCCGGCCAGGCGCGCCAGCGTCAGCCAGCGCTGCGACTTGACGATGCCGCCGGCCTTCTGCAGCTTGAGGAACAGGCCATCGGCCGCGCGGCGGTCGATGATCTCCTTCAGGTTGTGCAGCTCCTGCGCCGACTCGTCGGCGTAGATGGGCGTCTTCACGGCCGCGCGCAGGCGCGCCATGCCCTCGATGTCCCAGTGCGCCAGCGGCTGCTCGATCAGGTCCAGCCCGGCGGAGTCGATCCTGC
This sequence comes from Xenophilus sp., assembly GCF_044462705.1. Classification (NCBI taxonomy): domain Bacteria; kingdom Pseudomonadati; phylum Pseudomonadota; class Betaproteobacteria; order Burkholderiales; family Comamonadaceae; genus Xenophilus; species Xenophilus sp. Next base: position 62,429 of record NZ_JBIQNC010000002.1, on the reverse strand, counting down.
GGATGATGTGCAGCGCCTTCTCGTAGCTCCAGAAGCCGTTGGCGTCGATGGTCAGGTAGGCGTCGGGGCCGACGGTCTCGCGCACGGCATGCACCATGTCGATGTCGTCCTGCAGGCTGCCGTAGCCGATCTTCATCTTGAACAGGTGGAAGCCGACGTCCTTGGCCTTCTTCGCTTCCGCCGCCACGTCGTCGGGCCTGCCGGCCGACAGCACCCAGCCCTGGCGCGCGGCCTCCAGCGTGCGTCCGCCCAGCAGCTCGTACACCGGCACGCCCAGCAGCTTGCCCTTGAGGTCGTGCAGCGCGAAGTCGACCGTGGCCTTGGCCTGGTTGTTGTCGCGCACCAGCAGGTCCATCTTCGCCACGATCTTCTCGATGTGGCGCGGGTCCTCGCCCAGCAGGATGCGCGGCGCGATCACGTTGGCGATCATGGCGATGATCGATTCCTGCAGCTCGCCGCGGTACCACGAGGAGGTGTCGCCGGAGTCGGAGAAGCCCACCGTGCCGTCGTCCGCGGTGATCTTCAGGACCACGCTGTCGATCGAGGTGATCCGCGTGTTGGGCATGATCACCGGCTTCTTCAGCGGCGTGGAGACAGGCAGGCATTCCACCTGGATGATCTTGGTCATGATGACTACTGGGCCTGGAAGTTGGATTTGCGGACCTGCTCCGCCCAGAAGGCGGTGGCGGTGTCGACGAAGCGGGCCAGCTCCTCGGGGCCGGCGTAGGCCGGCTCCATGTTGGTCGAGGCGAAGCGGGCGACCAGCTTCGGGTCGTCGAACATGCCGCGCGTCGCGTCGGTGATGCGCTGGCGCAGCTCGGGCCGGAGGGTGGTGGAGGCGTAGACGCCGAGGAAGGCGTCGGCGGGCATCTGCAGCCCCATCTCGGCGAAGGTGGGCACGTCGGGCATGGCGCCGTAGCGCTTGGCGGCGGCCATCGCCAGCACCCGGACCTTGCCCGCCTTGCGGTACTCGATGAGGCCGTCGCACGGCACGATGGCGGCCGGCACCTGGCCGCCGACCAGGTCGGTGATGGCGGGGGCCGCCCCGCGGTAGGCCACCGGCGTCATCGTGACCTTGTAGTGCTGGCCCATCACGTAGCCGACGAACTGCGCCTGCGAACCCGGCGCGGGGATGCCGAAGCCGCCCTGGTCGGGGCTCCTGCGCACCAGATCCAGGTACTCCTGGAAGCTCTTCGCCGGGGAGCCCGAAGGCACGGCCAGGCAGGTGTAGAAGTTGACGATGCGCGCCACCGGCAGCATGTCCTTCTTCACGTCGAAGCCGGGTGTCTTGTTGATCAGCGGCACCATGACCACCTGGTGGTCCACCACGAACATGATGGAGTTGCTCTCCGGCGTGGCCTGCTTGAGCGCCTGCGCGGCGATCTGGCCGCCGGCGCCGGGCTTGTTGTCGACCACCACGGTGGCGTTCAGCCGCTCGCCCAGCGCCTCGGCGTAGATGCGCGCCAGCGTGTCGGTGCCGGCACCGGGCGGGAAGCCCACCAGCACGCGGATGACGGGCTTGTCCTGCGCGGCCAGGGGGAGGGCGGTGCCGGCCAGCGCGGCCGCCGCCAGCCCCAGCCCGCAGGCGCGGGACAGCAGTTTGCGGATCGATGTCATGTCGTGTCTCCTGTCGGAAGGTGCTGAAGATCAGAGCGGATAGGACGGCGGCGTGGCGCGCACCGTCATCCACTGCCATTGCGTGAATTCGTCCCAGTTGGCGGGGCCGCCGTGGCGCGAGCCGTTGCCCGAGGCGCCGCGGCCGCCCATGGGCATGGTCCCGTCGTCGTTGACGGTCTGGTCGTTGACGTGCACCAGGCCCACGTGCAGTTGCTGCGCGAGTTCCATGGCGCGGCCGACGTCGCGGGCGTAGATGCCGGCGGACAGGCCGTATTCGGTGTCGTTGGCCAGGGCGACGGCCTCGGCATCGCTGCCGAAGCGCGTGATCGAGACCACCGGGCCGAAGATCTCCTCGCGGAAGGCGGGCATCTGCGGCGTGACGTCGGCCAGCACGGTGGCGGCGTAGAAGGGGCCCTCGTGCGTGCCGCCGGCCAGCAGCCGGGCGCCCATGGCCACCGATTCGTCGACGATGCGCTTGACCCGCTGCAGTTGCGCCTCGGTGATGACGGGCCCCAGCGCCACCTGCTGGCGGTGCGGGTCGCCCGTGGGCAAGGCGCGGGCCTTGGCGGCCATGCGCTGCGCGTAGTCCTCGGCGATGGATTCGTGCACCAGGTGCCGCCCGGCGCTCATGCAGATCTGCCCCTGGTGCAGCCATGAGGCCCAGGCGCCGCCCATGACGGCCGCGTCCAGGTCGGCGTCGGCCAGCAGGATCAAGGCGTTCTTGCCGCCCAGTTCCAGCGCCACCTTCTTGAGGTGCCTGCCGGCGAGCTCGCCCACGCGGCGGCCGACGGCGGTGGAGCCGGTGAACGAGACCATCGCGACGTCGGGACCGGTCGCCAGCGCCTCGCCGGCCTCGGCATCGCCCGGCAGCATGTGCAGCACCGAGCGGGGCAGGCCGGCTGCCTGCAGCAGCACCGCCAGCAGCACGCCGCCGCTGACGGGCGTGCGCGGGTCGGGCTTGAGCACCACGGCGTTGCCCGCCGCCAGCGCCGGCAGCACGGCCCGGCTCGACAGCAGGAAGGGGAAGTTGAACGGAGAGATCACGCCGACCACGCCATGCGGCACCCGGCGCGCGATGCTGGACACGCCCGGCTGGCTGGGCAGTACCAGGCCGGAAGGCTGGGTCAGCATGGCGGCCGCCTCGTGGCACAGGTGCAGCACGGAGTCGATCTCGAACATCGCCTTGGGGGGAATGCCGCCGGTCTCGCGCACGATCCATTCGGCGTATTCGGCGCGGTGTGCGTCGAGCAGCGCCGCCGCCTTGCGAAAGACCTGGGCCCGCTCGCCGTAGGGCCGCTGCGCCCAGGGGCCCTGCGCCTGGCGCGCAGCGGCGGCGCTCGCCCGCACGTCCGCCGCCGAGGCGCGAGAAACTCGACCCATCGGTTGGCCGGTGGCGGGTTCGGTCACCTCGATCGTCCCGCCGGCCATCGGCTTCCATTCCTCGGCCAGTGCACGGCCGATCCATTCGTACTCTGCCAGCAAGCTTGCGCTCATGTCGTCTCCATTGAGGGGGTTGGGGGGGCGTGGAGCGGACTTTATTTGGCAGCCCGAAAAAAGTCAACCAAACGGTGGGTTGATTTTTTGGATGGTCGTCGCCACAATCGCCGCATTCCCCCTCAGACCTTGGAGATGACCCCGTGACCGTGCCTTACCGATCCCCCTGGATGACCGACGAACTGGACATGCTCCGGTCCACGGCCAGACGCTTCTTCGAAGAAGAGGTGGCACCCAAGGCCGACAAGTTCCGCAGCCAGCACTGCATCGACCGCGAGGTGTGGGAGCGCGCCGGCGAACTCGGCCTGCTGTGCATGAGCATCCCCGAGGAGTTCGGCGGGCAGGGGGCCAGCTTCGCGCACGAAGTGGTCATGATCGAAGAGCAGGCGCGGATCTGCGACACGACCTTCCCGTTCATCCCCGGTGCGCTCAACAGCCCCGGCTTCTTCCACGGCACGGCCTCGCCCGGGCAACTGCGCAAGTGGATGCCCGACATCGCCGCCGGCAGGAAGATGATCGCCGTGGCCATCACCGAGCCGGACGCCGGCACCGACGTGAAGGCACTGCGCACCACGGCCCGCCGCGAGGGCGACGAGTACGTGCTCAACGGCAACAAGATCTTCTGCACCCTGGGCCAGCAGGCCGACCTGGTGCTGGTGGCGGCGCGCACCGGCGGCGCCGGTTCGGGCGCGCGCGGCATTTCGCTGTTCCTGGTCGAGAAGGCCGCCTGCCCGGGCTTCAAGGTCAACAAGATCATCGACAAGATCGGGCAGAACGCGCTGAACACTGCGGAGATCTTCCTGGAGGACGCTCGGGTGCCGGCCGAGAACCTGGTCGGCGGCGAGGAGGGCAGGGGTTTCTTCCAGCTGATGGACGTGTTCACGCGCGAGCGGCTGTCCATCGGGCTGGTCGGCATCAGCTGCGCCGAGCGCGCCATCGAGCTGACGCTGGCGCACGCCAAGGACCGCAGGATGCTGGGCCAGACGCTGTGGGACTTCCAGAACACCAGGTTCACCCTGGCCGAATGCCTGACCGAAGCGCGCATCGGCCGTGTCTTCCTGGACCAGATCGTCAAGGACATCGTCGACGGCAAACCCCTGCAGCCGAACGACGCACTGATGGCCAAGTGGTGGGGCAGCGAGAAGCAGTGCCAGATCGTCGACCGCTGCCTGCAACTGTTCGGGGGCTACGGCTACTGCACCGAGTACCCGATCGCCCAGCTCTACATGGACGCCCGCGTGGCGAAGATCTACGGCGGGTCGAACGAGACGCTCAAGGACGTGATCGCGCGGGGCATGTGAGCTGGCGATCCGTCGGCCGGAGAATCGAGAAGAGCCGTTCGGGCTGAGCCTGTCGAAGCCTCGCGCGGCGTTTCGACAGGCTCGGCGTGAACGGGTTGATGGGTGCTGGTGGCGTTCAGCGCCGCGCGGCCGCGATGCCGTCGATCAGCGTGTCCATGAAGTTGTCGGCCACCTGCGGGATC